>JACKEB010000028.1 GCA_020633205.1 Polyangiaceae bacterium | reverse complement strand
TCCTGTAGCTCCTGTGATGCTCCCAGGGCGCGCCCGCGTGGCCCTGAACTCGCTTTCGGAGATCACGGCGGCGCGGCGCAGAGGAGGGCGCATTGCGTCGAAGTTACCCTCAAGCGACGGACCAAGCGGTGTCGGGAAAGTAACAAGCCATTCCCTGGCGACACGGGTCCCGCGTTGGAGGACGAGACACACGCTGCCGTGCGGTCTTCGAGCGACCGGAACAAAGCTGCTCGACGCGCACGACATTGTGTAGAATGGCCCACTCACCAGACACTACAATCATACTCGCGCGGAAATATGACCAAGACAACTGGGCATTACACAGCACGCAACGCCACCCGACTCCTTTTCGCGACCTGGTTGCTGGGTGGATGCAAAGCTGGTGTGCCCCCGGCTAGTACCGAATCGCCAGCTGAGCTCGCTCCGTCCTCAGAGGCAGAGGCACCAACCCCCGCTGCGGCTGCCACACTTCCTTTGGACCAGATCCCGCCTCACGAGCGCGTCAAGATCCAAGGGTCTGGCTTCTGGTGCGGTCGCCGACCTGCAGGTGGCAATGAAACCAGCACTTGGGGTGAGCTCCGTCAGTGCTGGCGAACGGAACGGCAGTGCCTGAACATCGTCGCCTCCTCACGCGCCGAATACGAGAAGACCGGGGACACGCGGCTCTTGATGGACGAGAAGTGCAGTGAAGCGCCAGAGGCGAGTTGCCTGCTCACGCAGGCTTCGGGGACATCCGGGGTGAACATCTCGTGCTTTGCGCAGGCAGCAAGCTGCGAGCTTGCGAGCGCTCAAGTCGCAAGCCACCCCGCTGCCTATGCTCTGACGAGCCGCTGCGTGCGCGTCGGGGATATTCCGTACGAGAACACTCGCGCGCCACTCAAGCCTCAGGTGCTCGACCTAGCCGCGATCTCTCAATGGCATTGCTTCGAAACTCCCCATGGCTCGAACTGCTACCCAAAAGCAGACACTTGCGAGGCTGTACGCGAGACCTTTGCGAAGAACAGCACGCCCGTTCAAGGGAGCTGCGCGACTCGCGACACCGCCTACTGCCACGGCTATCACTCCGCGAGGGAAAACAAGGATCGGTTCTCTTGTTTTCAAACGTTTAGAGAGTGCCTGGACATCGCCGCGGCCGGTCAGGATGGCGCGATTCCAGGACGCTCGGACGTCTCGCGTTGCGAGCCAACTGAGTGAACCAAAACACAAGGTGTGCCTGCCTAAGGCGGGGAAGCCGAAGCCACCAGGGGAGGCACGATCTTGAACGCCAAGCGGTCCAACCTCCCCGTCGAGATCACTAGTTGGTCGCCCAGGCTGTACAGCGCGACGTCCTCAGCAGACACGTCGATCGTCTGAGATCGACGTTCCTGCTTGCAGCCCGGTAGGTAGAGACTGAGCGTCGACCCCGAAGAGGTATACAGTCCGCGATGCGAGGTTTCGCTCCACTCGACCTCCAGCGGCCCCAGCTTGCCCTTCATCTCCCGGGTTCCGTACCCGTCGAAATCAGTCTCTTGGTGAAGGACTGAGCGGTGCTTGATCTTCGATGGCTTGATTGACGCGAGCGCCGCACTCGCTGGGGGCGAGGGCTGCTCCACGATGCTGTTCGCGCACTTCTCCGGTTGCTTGTGGCGCGAACACGCAACGCCGGAAGCGAGGAGCATCAGCGTGAGCATCTGGCGGAACACCGGTGCAGGGTACCAGATCGCTTAACCACCCGGAAACTGGTCGATCATCCGGACCACGAAGGGTCCGCAGCCATCATGCTTCCCCAAGCTACCGAAACTCGGTTACCGGGTAACACTGGCGGATCTCTCCGGCACGCGCCTCGCTCGTGACCACGGTTTGGCCCCCCTGGGAGTCGAGTTCAACCCCGCTGGAGTCCCTCAGGGTTAGCCTCCACATTTCTCCCTCTTGCACCTTCCGCCCTTGCCAGCTCCAAAAAGCAGACACCCAAAGGTGCGACCACTCATCGACCGTTAGGGAACAATACATGTCCAGCGGAGGCGATTCCCCATGGAACTGACAAGCTCGCGTGCCTTCGGCGATAAACGCCGTGACGCAGCTTCCCTCGCGACAGAACTCAACCTCGAGGTCCTGCGGCGCTGTCCAGTTGGGGTCCGCCGCATCCGCTCCCACGCTCACGTTGAGCCTCGCTTCACCTTGGCACCCAGCAACAGGGGAATGGCTACAGCTCGCTGTGAGCGTCACGGCTAAGCCAAGCTGGGCGAACGTGGCACACAACCGCTCCCAGGACCCAGTCGCGCTCATGCTAGAAGGCTGACACAAGGCGAGTTGCTTGGAAAGCGACCGCCCCGCTCCGCGCTTCCTCGCGGTCTAAATCGGCAAAGGTGCCGCTCACTCATGGTTCAGCTCGGCGAGCCAACGCGCCCCATCAATGGGTAGTGGACCAATTGGACGAACCAAATCAGGCCGAGCATGCAACAGGTCGACACCAGGTGAATCGAGAAGACGCCGCGCTCCATGCCCGTGTCCTGATTGCCCAGTCACGATGGCAGCGCGCTTTCCATGCGCTACCAAGTCGGAGGTAGCCAGCCCGGTCGCGCGAACGCTCCGCGCCGGGAACGCAACGGGCGAACCCCATGGTTGCTCTTCGCGTCACTACTCGGGAGCGCGCTGAGGATGCAGCGCGATCGCTCCCGCAGAGCATGCTTTTCCCCAGGGCAACACGAGACCGGTTCGCGGTTCAGCGATACTTAGGTACGGAGGAATAGTCGTTCCGGTTGGGGGTGAGGCGCGGCGAACCGCGCCCCAACTGACCGTGGACCGACTTCTCGATCGCGCCCCGAACGGTGCGCGTGACATCGCGTGCCCCTTACGGCTCAGTTGGCTCGAGGCGCTTCGACATCAGGGCGCGCCGCTTCTAGCGCTAGTGCCCTAAGCAGAAATACGCTGGCGTCCGCCGTGCACCTGACGAGGTAGCGACTACGCACCCACATTTGCCTGCATGCGCTTAAGAACGCGCTGCCACGCCGGCTCTTCGAGCACCTACGCACGCGGAGCCGAAGCGCCAAACATCAACGGCAGCTGTGCTTCCGCCGATTCGGCGGCCAAACAACCGCCCAAAATCCAGTTCCTCACGGATATACGCTGTGGCAAGAAGCGACCAGAAAAAGCCACGGGCACCATCACTATAAGCAAAACGGTTTTCCGTTTAGAAACAGATACCGAGAGCACATGAACATCACATTGATAAGCGGACATCGTTTTCCATACGGGTATGTTTGTCAAAATTTTGAACTGCCACCCCTTGGGGTGTTTTCAATCGGGGCTAACCGGGGTTATCTTGAACCTGCACCGCCCAAGTGCATCCTTTTGGCAGCGAGAGGCGAAAGCCACCCAACGTTGCCGCGCAGAACCAAGTCCCTCTATTCATGCCTGAACCGGCTACGTCTTAGCGCGGGTGCAGATCGCATTCCCGCTGTAAAAACGTGCCTTCGGAGCCCCAATGCAACCGGTAAAGATGCCCAGCACAACCGAGGAAGGGGAAGCAGGCGGCACCCTTGAACAAGGGAGCTCGCCCAGCGAGCGCTCGATCGAAGCGAGCGGAGTTGAAGAGCGCCGCAGCGTCGTCGAGGAATACACCGGTCCACTCGAAGAGCAAACGACTCGCCAGTCCGACTCCGGTTGGATGCAGCGCGATAGTGGCTTTCCGTTTCGCAGTGATGAGATCTCTCGATACCACCTGATCATGCGACTTGGGCGCGGCGGCATGGCCCGCGTCTACCTCGCCTGCACGCGAACCGGTTTGTCCAAGCTCATGGTGCTCAAGGTACTCGAGCCCCATCTGACTAGAGATCCCGCCGCACGTATCGCTTTTCACAAGGAGGCCACCCTCTCTGCGCTGATGTCCCACCCGAACGTGGTGCAGGTCCACGAAGTATTCGAGGCAGAGGGCACCCCGGTGATGGTGATGGAGTACCTCGAGGGCTGGTCCCTCAGCGAGGTGCTCAAGGTCACTAGCTGCGGTCTTCCGCTACGCATGAACCTGATGATCCTCGTCCAGGTCTTGAACGCCCTGCACTACGTGCACGAGATGACGGACCTCGAGGGCAAGCCCCTCGGCGCAGTGCACCGGGACGTATCGCCGAACAACATCATGATCCTACCGAGCGGCTTCGCGAAGGTGCTCGACTTCGGCATTGCGAAGGCGACCATCGAGGGCTCGACCGCCACGGAAACGGGGATCATCAAAGGCAAGCTTCGCTACATGGCGCCGGAGCAGCTGATGGGTGGCATCCTGGATCGACGCGTCGACATCTTCGCTGCGGGAGTGATCCTCTGGGAAATGTTGGCGCGCCGCAGGATGTGGTCGCAAGTACCCGACTCTCAGGTCGTCGGGGCCCTCGCCCATGGCGCGCTACCGGACCTACCCGACTACGTCGACGTCCCCGAACAACTGCGCGACGCCGTACAACGAGCGACCGCACGGCAAGCCAAAGATCGCTTCGAAACCGCGCAGGAGTTTGCTCACGTCTTGAGCAGTGTTGCGGCAACGCTTGGTCCCCCACCCTCTTCGTCGGAGGTCAAGGCACACCTTGGCGAAGCGCTGAACGACGTCATCCGCAAGCGCCGAGAGCTGATCAAGAAAGCGGTCAAGGAGGCGAGTTCATCGTCCTTCTCGTCCCTCAGCTTGGACGAGCTACCCATCGTCGAGGCGGGCTCGCCCTCGAGCTCATCCAAGCTCAGCGTGGCGGGCAACGATCGCTCCGGCACGGTCAACGATGGCGGCCTGTCTGCGAGCACATCCGGGGAGTTGGTGTGGAGTTCCCGGCGCACGAAACGCTGGAAGCTAGCTGCGCTTGTGCTTGGAGTGCTGCTCGTTGGAACGACCGCGCTGATCACCCAACTGAGCGGTCGCCAGTCAGACGATGCTCAGAGCAGGCTCGCAGCAACGGTACCTCAGAAGGTGAAGGTCCTCGCGCAGCCGGCGAGCGCGACCATCTTCGTGAACGGCGTGGAGCAAGACCACAACCCCGCGGAGTTCCCGGTTCCCACGGGCAGCTGGCGCTTGAAGGTCATGTCCAGCGGACACGAAACCTTCGACCACGTCTACGACGGAGCCCCACAGAGTCCAATCAAGGTTCGCCTCGAGCCATCGCCGAGGTTGGAGCCTGCGCTGAGCGCCAGCGGGAGCAGCACCCCAGCTCCCGCTCAAGCGGAGACGGCACCCAGACGAGTGTGGCAACCCAGAGTCGTACGCAGCGCAGCGCCGAAGCAACCAGCGCCTGAACAAGCGCCGAAGCCCTCGTCCGAGCGCCCTGCGCCCAACTGCTCGCCGCCCTACTACTACGACGCAGAGGGCACAAAAATTTTCCGCAAGGAATGCTTCTAAACTCGTCCCCGCGCTACCGCGCCCCAACTACACGGAGCTAGCTTTGCGCAAACTAAGCCTTGTTTCCCTCCTAGCCTTCGGCATGTTGTGCCCTGGTGCGGCCCACGCCGATATGGCTTCTTGTACCGGGCAGCACGCCCAGGGACAGCGCTCGCTACGGAGTGACAAGCCGCTAGCTGCGACGAAAGAGTTCGCGAAGTGTGCGTCCGATTCCGAGTGCGCCGCTGAGGTGCGCAACGAGTGCATCGAGCTGCTCGAACAGGCGCGCGCGGCCACACCAAGCATCGTATTCAGTGCAACGGACGAGCAGGGCAACGACGCGCCAACCACCGAGGTCGTCGATGCCAAGGGTAAGGTGGTCGCGCTGGCCAACGGTCGGGCCACTGACTTCGAGCCCGGCCCGCACAAGCTGACTTTCAAGTTTCCGAACGGCAAGCAGGAGAAGCAAGTCGTCACGATCCGTCAGGGCGAGAAGAACCGGGTGATCAACGTCGCCTTACCCAGACCCGAGATGGACAAGACACCGGGCACTGGCTTTCCCCAAGATAGAGCTGCCAGGCCAGCGGAGCCCAGCGGCATTCCAGCTCTCTTCTGGGTGACGACCGTTCTCACCGTTGTTGGCGGCGGCACCTACGCTGCCTTCGCCTTGATGGGTCAGGAGAAAGAGGACCGCCTCGATGCTTGCGCCCCGACTTGCGGTGAGGACGAGCTCGGCACCTATGACGACATGAAGCGCGACTACCTGATCGCCGACGTCGGCCTAGGGGTGGGAGCGGCCTCTGCCATCGTCGCCGTCTCCACGCTGATTGCCTGGAGCGTCGGACAAGACACTCCGGCCGACGACTCACGGAGCCGAGTTGGGGGCGTGCTCACCCCGAACGGCGGCCAGATTGCCTTCAGCGGACGATTCTAGGCTTGCTTTTGGGTACACGCATGACTGAACACGATCTGCGAAAGATTCCGCGAGGCGGCCACACATTGCCACCTGGCAATTGCATTCGCCGGCTCGACCAGGCTGCGCGGGGCCCATGCCTGCTCGCCGCTAGCCTACTCGTGTCGTGCACATTGTCGGATTCCGGCGGCGCGAAAGGGTCGGCTGGTGGATCTGGTGGAGGCGCGGGCGCGGCGGCATCCGGCGGGAGCAGCTCAGGCGGCGCGGACGTGGGTGGTGTCGGAAACACGAGCGGAGCGTCCCATGGAGCGACTGGCGGTACGGTCAGCGCGGGAACGGGAGGAACCGGCGGTGCAGGGTCGAGTGGAGGAACCGATAGCACCGGTGGAACAGGTGGGAGCGTGGCGGGCAGTGGTGGCGCAACCGGTGGCGCGGGAGGTACCTCGCCCGATCTGCATGCACAACAGGTGCTGAACAGCATCCGCCGTGTGAACGACTACTGGATTCTCAACCACATCGGAAACGCAGGTAGCAACCAGTGGGATCGCGCGACCTACTTCAGCGCCAACATGATGGCCTATTCCCAAATGGGAATAGAGGACTACCGGAGCCACACCGAGACCTGGGCTACATCCCACGCTTGGGGACTCAACGGTGGCGACACCACTCGCTTCGCCGACAATCACACCGCGGGCCAAGCGTACATCGCGCTCTACCGGCTAGACCCGCAGAGCGAACGGATTGAGTCGATCACCAACAGCATCTCCGCCATGGTCGCATCCAGCCAGCGCGACGATTGGTACTGGATCGACGCGCTACACATGGCCATGCCTGTGTTCGCTGCGCTGGGACAGGTGCACAGTCAGCAGCAAGCGTACTCGGACGCACTCTATGCGCTGTACCGCGACACACGTGTGAGGCGTGGTCTATTCAACGAGTCCGACGGGCTCTGGTACCGCGACGAAAACTACAAGCCTCCGGCGACCACGCCAGGCGGCAAGAACATCTATTGGTCGAGAGGCAACGGCTGGGTCATCGCAGCGCTGGCGAAGACTCTCACCGAGCTCCCTGCGAGCGATCCACATCGTGACGAATACCAGGCAGTTCTGCGGTCAATGGCCACAGCCCTCGCCGGCGTGCAGCGCCCCGACGGTTTCTACAACTCGAGCCTGCATGATCCTCTGGACCATGGCGGCCCCGAATCCAGCGGGACGGGCTTCTTCACGTATGGAATTGCCTGGGGGATAAACAACGGAGTCCTCGACCGCTCAACGTTCGAACCGACGGTCCTCGCAGGTTGGAACGCCCTGGCCAACACGGCTGTGCAGCCTGACGGCCTGCTCGGCTACTGCCAGCGCATTGGTGCGGCTCCCGCCGACACCAGCGAGAGCGAAACCACCGACTACTGTGTCGGCGCGTTCATCATGGCGGGTCTCGAGGTGGCGAAGCTGCTCCTCCCTGGCGGCTCGAAGGAGATCGTGCTGCCAGCGACGGTCGCCTCTGCGACGGGCGAGCAAGCTGGCAATGAAGCACAGAACATCAGCGACGCCAGCATCCTGACGCGGTGGTCCGCAGAGTTCGGGCCGCAGACGACGCCACCAAGCACTTCTCAAAGCATCGTTTTGGATCTCGGCTCGGATGTACGGGTGGACGCCATCGAAGTGTTGGCGCTTCAGAACCGTGCCTACCGGTACACGGTAGAAGGCTCGAGCAACGCGAGCTCCTATCACGCGCTCGTCGATCGCTCAGCCAACACAATCGGAGGAACGATGCGGGATCCGGTTGGAGAGACGCTGCGCTACGTCCGCCTAACTTTCACCGGTGCTGCGAACTACACCGGCAACTGGATAAGCATCGCCGAAGTCCGGCTGATCCAGACTTCGTCTTAGCTATCCAAAGCTGGCTGTTCGCGTCCACGAAGGACGCCTAGTGCGAATATCTTGATTGGGGGCAATTGTGATTGGCATATCAGCAATGGCAAAAACTAGATGGCATGGGACCCTTGTGTTGCTGGCGCTCGGCACATTGCATTGCAGTACCAACGACAGCAAGAACGACAGCACCGGTGGAACCGGCGGCACCAACAGCAGTGGTAGTGGCGGAGTTGGCGGGACTGCGGGGACTCAACACTCCACTGGAGGCACCTTCTCTGGCGGGGCGGCGGGCGGTGGTTCGGGTGGTACGAGTGGCGGGGTTGGCGGCGCCGGATCCGACGCTGGAGGTGCAGGCGGTAGCGAAGACGCTGGCCCTGGGTGCGATCCCGGATTCTTCGGTCCAACCTGCGAGGCGTGTACATGCGGCCCCAAGGGAGACTGCGATGACGGCATCGAAGGCTCTGGACAATGTAGTTGCGACTCCGGTTGGTCAGGCGAGAAATGTGACGCCTGTGCGGGCGGACACTACGGCCCGAACTGCAGCATTTGTACCTGCAACGTGCACGGCACCTGCGACGAAGGTCTGACCGGTACTGGCGTCTGTGCCTGCGATGACGGTTGGGGAGGGACCAACTGTCAAACCTGCGCGGAAAATCGCTACGGAGCGAGCTGCGAATCGACTTGTCCCATTTGCACCTTCGGCGATTGCGAAGCTGGGCAGAGCGGCACCGGCAAGTGCTGCATCACCGTCCCGGTGAACGGTCACGTGAACCAGGACATGGCGGCCCAAACAGGCACGTTCAGCGTCGAGTGGGACGGCAGTGCCAGCGCCCAGACGGACGGAATCTTCGGACTAACCGTAGACGACACCGCGAATGACTGGAGCGACTTCGCCGTTGCTACGCGGTTCAGCCCATTGGGTCTGATCGACGCGCGGAACGGTGGCAACTACGAACACGACGCTTTCGTACCCTACAGCGGAGGACAAGAGTTCCACTTCCGCATGACGGTTGACTTGTCGACTCACACCTACTCGGTCTGGGTGACGCCAAGCGGAGGTGCTGAGACGCAAATCGCCGCCAACTACAATTTCCGACCGACTCTCAACACGGTTACTGAGTTGCGCAACGCCGCGGGCCGCACCCAAACGAACGTGCAACCCATCCGGATATGCAACTTCTCAGTCGTCAGCAATTAGGCGTGCCGACATCGTTTTGACCTCAAGCATGTGCCCGCTTTAGCGCGCACTAGAACAGGACGACGTGATGAAGAAATTAACGTGGCTTACCATCGGGCTGGCCTTGTTTGGTCTCAACTGCTCCAGCGACGACGACGGCGGTGGTTCCGGTGGAACCGCCGGCACTGCCGGGAGCGCTGGGAGTTCCGGCAGCGGCGCAGGAGGCAGCGGCGCAGGGGGCAGCGGCGGAACGATCACGACCGGGGGAAGCTCAGGCGCGACCACCGGTGGTACCAGCGGAAGCGGCGGAACCGCAGGCAACGGGGGCGTCGGTGGAACGGCGGGCACCAGCGGAAGCGCGGGAACCGCAAGCGGTGGTACCAGCGGCAGCGCGGGCACGACTGGAGGCAGCGCGGGAACCTCTGGAGGCGCAGGAGGCAGCGCGGGCGCGACTGGAGGCAGTGCAGGAACTAGCGGCAGCGCGGGAACCGGGGGCAGCGGAGGCGCGAGCGGCACCGGCGGAAGCAGCGGCGCAGCAAGCTGCCAACCCAATGAGTACGGCCCAAACTGCACGCCTTGCACGTGTGTGAACGGCGCCTGCGATGACGGGATCACCGGGACCGGCGCCTGCTCTTGCCAGACGGGTTGGGACGCGACGAACTGCGACGTGTGCGCAGCGGACTACTACGGGAGTTCCTGCCAAGCGTGTGGCTGTGGTTTCGGCACCTGCGACGACGGTCTGACGGGTAACGGCGATTGCTGCGTGGATGTTGGTGCTGGCGCCGTCTTCAACGACGCCATGACCGCGCCGTCGTCTGCCTACATTGCGGAGTGGGACGTGACCCCCGGGACGGGCGGCAACTCAGACGTCGTGATCGGTCTCAGCGAAGGAACGGTGCCCGGCTCCGGCTACTCGTCGATGGCCGTGCTGATTCGTTTCAACAGCAGCGGTAATGTCGACGCTCGCAAGGGCGGCAGCTACACCGCAGACGCGAGCTTCGCCTACACGCCAGGCAAGCGCTACCACGTGCGCGCCACAGTGGATAGCACGGCGAAAACCTACACGGTTGGCGTCACCGAGGAAGGTGGTAGCGAGGTAGTGGTCGCAACGGACTACGGATTCCGCACGGAACAAGCCAACGCGACCCCCAACAACTGGGCGGTCCTCAACCAGACGTCGCGCCCCAGCACCGAGGTGTGCAACTTCACTGTTCACTAGAACTCGCTGCGGGCGGCACCAAAGGAGGTGCCGCCCGTCTCGGTTCCCTCACTTCCTTCGACGCACTGAGCTTTGGGTATCCACATGAAACCGTCGCGCCTCAATTCTCTTCTGAAGCTTCGATGGGTGTTCCCTTGCGTAGGGCTCTCCCTCTCCCTGGCGGCTCAGGCTTGCTCTCTCAGGGTTCCTGACAAGGCCGAGTATTTTGGGGGGGAGAGGGACGCTGGAGGCGGAGCCGCAGGCAACATCAACGTGGGCGGCACCGGCGCCACCTCGTCCGCCGGGACCGCGGGCAGTGGCGGAAGTGTTGGAGGAAACGATGCTGGAGGCGCTGGAGGCGTTGGCGGCACGGGCGGTTCCGCAGGAGAACCCCCCACCGGCGACGCAGAGTACTGCGCCTATCAGCTTGACCTCGCGGCACAGGAGTACGACCGCTTCAGAAAGGTCTACACCGATCCCAACGACATCCCGCGAAGCTACGACGGCACCACGTCGTCGGTGTCACCGAACGACTGGACCTCTGGGTTCGTGGCGGGGAGCTTCTGGCGCATCTACGAGCACACCAAAGACGACAGCTGGCGCGTCACCGCGGAGACGTGGACACAGGCGCTCTTCGCACAAGCAACGCGGACCTCCGACCACGACATCGGCTTCATCATCAACACGAGCTACGGCAATGGCTACCGTTTGACGGAGAGTTCTTCATACAAAACCGTGCTCGAGCAAGCCGCCGAAAGCGGCATCAAACGCTACAGCCCGGTGATTGGCGCCATCCGGTCCTGGGACTACGCCCAGTATACCTACCCCGTGGTGATCGACAGCATGATGAACCTCGAACTGCTGCTTCGGGGTTCGGAGCTGAGCGGCAACGACCAATACAAGCAGATCGCCGTCACCCACGCGCTCACAGTCGCCGCCAATCATTTCCGCCCAGATTCGAGCGCCTACCACGTCGTAGACTTCGACATGAATGGCAACGTGATCTCCAAGTCAACTCCGCAAGGGATCGACAGTCAGTCTGCTTGGGGGCGAGGTCAGACCTGGGGCCTCTACGGCTACACGATGCTCTTCCGGGAATCCGGCGACGAGCGCTTCCTGAGTCAGGCGCAGTCGATCGCGGACTACTACACCGAGCACCCCTCCATGCCGGAAGATGGCGTTCCGTACTGGGACCTCGACTCCCCGGAGTACTCGAATGTCCCAGACTTTCGCGACACATCCGCTGGAGCAGTCGCGGCGAGCGCATTGTTCGAGCTCTCGAGCTATGTCACCGGCACACGCAAGCAAAAGTACCGAGCGTTTGCCGTCAAAGCCGTCCGAGCGCTCTCTGGCCCAAGCTACCGTGCGGCACCAGACACGAACGGCCACTTCCTGCTGCGACACGCCATCGGCTCCTACCCGGAGCATCGCGAAGTCGACGTCGCGCTCAACTTCGCCGATTACTACTACTTGGAAGCGCTCCTGCGCTGCAAGGCGATGAGGAGCGACTGACGTCAACGCAATCGGGGCGGCCGACACTCGACCGCCCCTACACTGGCTCGCGCTTCGCTACTTGCACCGAGCGCGATTGCGTGACTCCTCTTCCAAGACCCGAAACTCGATGATGCTGATCCAGTCGCTGTAGCTGGCAGAGCTATCGAGGCCAGTCACAGTCAAGCGCACGAAGCGCGCGTCGCGCGGCGTGAAGAGACGCGTGTGAAACGGACCATGCTCCGCGTTGTCCTGGGCATCGACAGCAACCGTCCATGCCCCGTCGAGCGATTCTCGCGTTTCAACGATGAACTGATACGGACGCTGGTAGAGCGGCGCGAGTTCGATACCGCGAATACGTTCTACATCCTGCAGGTCCAGCTCCAGCGATTGCGGATATCCGAAAGCAGACCAGCGCGTCGTCAGATCGTTGTCGATCGCGCCGCTGCCTTCATTGCCCGACTGCTCGGACGTCACGCTCACGACGCCATGCAGCGCTAGGTTTTCCTCCGAGACCAGAGGCGGCAGGTGACCTCGCGAGAGCTTGATGACTTCGCTACCAGCCAACAAGAAGGCACCGACACCAAAATCGTAGTGGTCATCCGGCGTCGTGCTGCGAGAAATCGGCGCAGCACCGACGGGCTGGATGTAGCCAAGCTTGCCATGAGTAGCGAGCGAGAAGTCCGTCAGCGCACTCCAGGCATCTTCGATGATCGGAAGGAACTTCCGCCTGGAAAGCAGGCCGTAGTTCACACCCCAGGCAAGTGCGTAGGTGAAGAAGGCAGTGCCACTCGTTTCGGGCCCAGCGGGGCTCGTTGGATCGAGCAAATTAGCGGGCCAAAAGCCGTCATCTTGCTGAAGATCAGCCAGAGCGGCCGCCATCTTTTGGAAGGTATCCACATACTCGGCTCGGTGCGGGTCTTCTTGCGGAAGGCGGTCGAGTTCTTCGATTGTGCGCGCGTGGGCGGCGATGGCCCACCCGTTTCCGCGAGACCAATAGACGTGCTCGCCGTTGGGTGCGACAGCAGGTGGCTTGTACGAAGCATCCCGCCACCACAAGCCTTCATGCGGATTCCAGAGCCCATCACCACCCACGTTGCGCTTGGTCCAGTTGTACATGTCGTACATGCGCTCGCTATATGCAGGGTCGCTCCTCACTACGGCGAGTCGGGCGAACACGGGCATGGCCATATGCAGCGCATCCACCCACCACCAGTCGTCTATCTGGTCCGTCGCCAGCATCTTCGAGATGCTCTCCTCTATCATCGCAATTCGCGCGGGATCCGGATTCATGCGGTAGAGATCGATATAGGTTTGTCCAATGTTTTGATTATCGGCGTTCCGCGTTGCCGCACCTTGATAGAGTGACCAATTGTGACCTTGTGCCCACTTCAACGTATATTTGAGATACATGTCGTCGGGGTAGGCCTGGTGCATCGCCATGTTACCCTCGAAATACGTGGCCCGGGCCCAGCCGCGATCGCCAGGGGAGTCATGGTTCTCGATCCAGTATTCGTTTGCCCGACGCATCGCGAGGATCACGTCTTCCTTTAGCGGCATCTTGGCGTCGTGGTGGCGGCGGTGATTTGACCCGTGTGGCCCCCGTAAAGCCCCTTGAGAGTTCCCCGTCTCCTCCCACGCACCTCCTCCGTCACACCCCGTGACGGCGACCCCCCCGATGACCATCGCGAGCCCGATATTGCCTACAGCACGATACTTACCCATGGCGACCTCCTTCGTATTCACACGTCACATTTGCGAAACACAACGCTGAGAAACCACAGCGCTGGGCAACACAACGCACCACCGCTCAGACTCAACGCGGAGCCGATAGGGGTATTGGCATCATCCGTTATGGCACTACCGCTCAACGCCAAAGTGTCGCGGTAACCCAACGCAACTCGAAAAGGCGCTTACGCGACCTTCTCGTCATCCCATGTCAAGCTAACACGCATTGCCCAGCAAGTAAGTCACCCTCCGGGGTGCAACTACGCAGATCACCCAAACGTCACCGTCCCCATTCATATCATTTCCCTGCGGCTATCCAATGCTCCGTCAGCCCAGGAGCAGTTCCTCCGGTCTCGGGTGAACCGGTTTCGCATGGTTCGCTTCTTCGAGGGGAGCTCTGCGGCGCGAGCGTCGCCGATAGCAGCCTTGACGTTGCGCTCAGCGTCTCATCGCACCCTGTGCTCCGTTGCCCGCCTGTTCACTGCCCGGGTCGCCTTTGGTGTGCTCGCGTGCAGCTCGAGCTCGCCCTGTCCTCCAGCTAACGCCGGCGAAGCTGTTGAAGTGCCTTATCCACTCACGTTTCCGCCCCGGTGAGGTGTGACCTCCCCCCAAAAAACCGTTGAGGATCCCAGGACAAACGAAACGTGGTCGAAAGCGATTGCTGGCGGTCGCGGCCGCAACGACCATCGGCGGATGGACGACAAGCGGAAGCGCGCGTGGTCGATCATCATCGCCGGGCTCGTGATGGCGACGGTGTTCTTCGTGTTGAACGGACTGTTTGCCGGGCTACACCCACGGCTCCCAGGCATGCTGAGCACAGGGATCACCGCAGGCAACGCCATCGCCTGCTGGGGTTGCATTCGCCTGGCGATTGCCAAAGGCTACCCGTGGTATGTTGGTCTCCTCGGCATCTTTAGCTGTGTTGGAACGCTAGTTATCGGGTTCGTGTTGAAGGATAGGAACCCGGCTCCTGGCGGCACGCCCTGACTGGTCGGTTCGTATCCGCAAAGAAATAGTGAATCTGAAGTCCGTTCGCGCCGCCGCGTGCTTGCTCTTGAGCGTGAGCCTGCTGGCCCTATCCGCTCCCGCGAGAGCTCAAACGTCGATCGACGCGGATCGGGGACCTCGCTACTACGTGGGGCACAGCCTGGTCTCCGCCGCGCTGCTCGGCGGCTACCTGGCCTTCGCGCGCGCTCCCTTTCTGCGCAAAGGGAAGCGCTGGTCCGCGTTCGGTCGCTTCGACTCCTCGGTAGAGATGTACTTCAACGATGGCGCGGCAAGGCTCAGCGACACATTGGTCGTGTCGACAGCGTTCGTCATGCCCGCAGCCGTGCACTGGGGGCACGGGGTCGACACGGCGCTAGGCAACACGGCGATCGTTTACACCGAAGCGTTGGCCGCCAACCTCGCACTGAACGGCATCGTCAAGTATGCCGTCGGGCGCCCACGTCCCTATTTGGCGAGGATGATTCAGACGGACCCTCACGCGAAGGAGCTCGAGGCGGCGGATCCGAACGATGCGTACCTATCGTTCTATTCAGGCCACTCCAGCACCGCTTTCGCCGGGGCAGCCGCGTCGTCAATCTTGTTCTCGTTGCGTTCGGACAATTCACTGCAGACCCATTTCGTTTGGGGTGCGGAATTCCTCGCAGCCGGCGCCACCGCGAGCCTGCGTGTTTCCGCAGGGCGCCACCATCGCTCTGATGTGATCGTCGGGACCTTGATCGGCACCGCCCTCGGATACGGCTTCCCCGCAGCCCATCGCCTCGATCTCTCCCAGGTCAAGGCGACGGAGATGGGCGTGGGCACGGCGACCGCCATTCTCGGCTTTGGTCTAGTCGAGTTGCTGCGCCCCCCGAACAGCGTGACCATCGAAGTCCCGCTCGAGACGAGCTGGACGCTGTTGCCAGGACAAGTGGGCGGTGCCCCCGGCATGCTCGCGGTCGGCGCCTTCTGACGCGGAACGAGCGCGGAGAGCTACAGCATCCACAACATCGCGAGCGAGAGCGCCAGCGTCGGGATGAGCACCAGCGTACCGAGCGTGAAGAACTGTCGCACGCTGATGTGGATGCCTTGGCGCCTCAGCAGGTCGATCCACAGCAGGCCAGCCAGGGAGCCAATCGGAAGCAGCCGCGGGCCGATATCGCCGCCCACCAGGGCAGCCAGCAACAACTTCGGATCTTCATGAGACCCGATGGCCATCATGTTCAGGATCGACATCGGGTGGTTGTCGATGATGGCCGACCCCAGCGCTGAGGTGATGCCAATGCGCGCGAGCTGGGCGCCCCCCATGGCGGACGCCTCGTAGAAGGACGCCAGGCCCTCCACGATGCCCACGCGGCGCAGCCCCTGGACCACCAGAAAAATTCCCCATAGAAAAGCGAGGATGTCCAGGGAGACATGGCGCGTGACCTTCGGCAACGGCCCAACGCGATAGGCGCGGGAGAGGAGCAACGAAGCAACCGCGCCCAAGGTGGCGACGATCCAGATGTCCGCGCCGAATGTCGCTGCCACTGGGTACGCGAGGAAGATCACCGCCAGCAACAGAACAGCCGGGCGCTCCGCAGGGTGGCGCTCGGGCATCGCGCGGCCCGCGCCTTGCTCCGGTTGAGCCGAGTTCAGGAGCTTGCGGTAGACGACTCGCAAGATCAGATACGTGAGCGCGGCCCCCGCGATGGAGATGGGCAGCATGACCGCCGCGTAGGAGTTGAAGCCCAAGCCCGTGAACTCGGCCACGATCATATTCATCGGGTTCGAGACGATGAACGGAGCGACCCCGGGGGCAAGGAACACCGCGAACGCGAAGGCTACGGTCACCTCGGGTCTCCCTGGGAAGACCCGGCGCGTCAACGCGACCACGAGCGGGGTCAGAATCAAGATCGCCGCGTCGTTGTTTAGGAACGACGGGGTGATCACGCTCAGCGCGAAGATGATGGTGAACGTGTGAGTGGCGGAGCGCGCGCGTGCTTGACTCTCGATCCGTGCGGCAAGGCGATCGAAGGCGCCCACTTCCTGTACCACGCCGGTCATCAGCATGATGGACGTCAACGTCAACAGGGGGCGCCACTGCAGCCGCGCCGCATGAACCAGATCCTCGACGCGCAGCAGCCCTGCCATCAGCAGTAACAGCACGCCGACCACCGCGGCCCTGCCGGGTGAAAAGCGAAACGCGCGAATCGACGGCCGCAGCACCGCCAGCCCAACCGTCAGCACGAGCGTTCCGAACGCTATCGGGAGGGAACCGTCCACGCTTCCTGAGCCGAGTGAGTAAAGGGGCCGTGCTGAGGACTACCCATCATCCAGCTCTTAACACGGCCCGGCAGCAAAGTCCCCGGAGCTTGGCGTCCGCTGCGTGAACCCTAGTACTTCCCCTCGCATTGGCTCCCACAGGGTCCCGGCTGCTGGAGTCACCCACGGCGCACGCGGCCCCACCGACTCGCGGAAACACGCGCCCCCAGCGTTGCCAGTCGCGATGATGCACGCATGACATCCGCGGGCAGCTCCTCGGGCTTCGTCGTCTCGAACGGTAGGGTCGAGACCGTCAGCTGACCGCTGAGCGCCGGAGCGCCGGAACACACTTGCCGCTAGACGACGTTCGAGACTTGCCGATGCGTTTCCTCCCGGACTCAATCCACCCACCCGGCGACACTCGTGGGCATCACTGGCGACGTTTGCAGGTTCCTTCTCGCCAGTCGCTGACGACCGCCTGGTCTCCGTCTTCACTGAGCTCGAACGCGTAGCCCGAATACCCCTCAACACCATCCAGCCAACCATCGACGCAGGCCCCTCCGCCTACCGCTTCGCCGATGCCGCCGCTGATACTGTTGATGGTTATGCCAGTGGACTCACGTAGCTTCGCTGGGAGCTCGCGCTCGAACTGAGCACGGCTGGTGCGTTGACGGCGTTCTGTCGAGAGCATGGCGTAGGCTTCGTCATACTGCTTGTTTGCGAGGGCACCGACGAAGCCTCGAGTGACTCGCCCCGCGTCGGAGGTCGCTGGATGCACCACGGTGAGCCACAGGAAACCAGAAATCCCCGCGGCAATACCAAGCCCAACCAAGCCCGCGCGAAGAGGCGAGGCGCTGGGCGGCGCGGAGAGCTTCGGCAGCGGATTGTTGGGGGGAGGAGTACCTTCCTTGAGCCAGCGCGCGATTTCTTGGAACCGCGCGTCCATCATCCGCGCGCCCTCTCCCGCCTCCGGACCCGTGTACTGCACCCAGGTGCGGCGCTCGGGACCGTAGACGAAGTACATACACCCTCGCTCGAAGCGCACGTCTTGGAGCTGCTCACGGCCCACAACCCGGTACTTACCGTCTGCGACGACGATCACGCCTTCAGGGGCGAGCAGCAAGCCGTTCCCGCGACCGTGGTAGCGGCGCAAGCCAGAGACCGCGAGCGGTCCGCCAACCAACACGAACACCGACCCCAGCGCGAAGCGCCAAACGATGAGCTCCTCAGCTCTCAACGCGAACAAACCCCAGAACAGCAGCCCAATCCCCAGCAAGTAGGGCACGGCGGCGAGCGGTCCGAGGCAACCACGCAAACCCAGATGCTCGTACCAGCCGTAGCGTTTTCCAGTCTCCTCATCCATCGGACCAACAGCTCGCCGCGCCCAGTCTGGCAAGCGATCCACTGTCAGCGTATCTGGGCGCTGGTTGGTCGGTCTTCCTTCGAACATCGGTTTCAGTATCGAGGAATGCTCACGCAGAGAGCAACCCGAGCGCCCCTCGGAACGGGACCGCAGAAGAAATCTACGCGGATATCACCGAAACACTGCAACGGCGCCAGGCGAGAGATCCGAGCGAAGACTCGCAAAACCGCCCACAGCTTGACGCTACGCGCGCGCGAGCGTGCACTTCGATGGTGGAGTTCTCGCTCAACGTAAGTGGCCCGCGCGGCGCCCGCAGCCTGCCGTTGACCAACGGCGCTCGCGTTGGCCGAAGTGCCGACTGCGCGATCGTGCTCGACCACCCTGCGGTGGCTCCGGCGGCGGCGGAGTTCTCTTTCGACGGCAGTACCGCGCAGGTCGCGTCCTTGGGTGGCGTGGTCGCGCTGAATCAAGCGCGACTGAACGGCGCGCACTCACTCCAGCACGGCGACGAGCTCAAGCTGGGCCCCTTCCGCATCAGCATCACTGCGGTTCCAGCACCGCACGAAGGCATCGACGGGGGTCAGCCTATTAGTCAGTCCAACAGACATTCTGCCAGCGGTCCCTTCGCGGCGGGCCCCTACGCGCCGGTTCCGGTGGCGCCGGGCGCGCCTCCCCCACCCCCAAAACCTCCGCTTGCACTGGTTCGCGTGGACATCCGTTCGCGCCTCGGGACCGGAGACGGAGAGCACGCCGTCACGCAGAGCCTGGTGGACCGCGGCTTTACTCAGCGTGAGGCTGCGGAGCTGATCGAACAAGAACGCGCTTGGCTTCGCCAAGATACCCGCCGGCGCGGCGTGAGAGACATCGTGCTTGGGGCGCTCGCGATGTCGGGCGCCCTCGGTTGGTTCACGATGCTGATGTTCTCGGTGCTGATCCCGAATGTGGCGTTCGTCTTGATCCCCTTGGGAGTGTTTGGCGGGGCCTGGATGATCTTGCGTGGGATCTTGCGAGTCGTGTTGCCGATCCGCTCTTACGAACCGAGCTGAGCCTGCTGACTCAATAGCCTCTTGCGCCGCAGAGCGATTCCGCGGGGTGGCAGATCCGTGCGGACTTGCGGCGCTCGCCTTCGGTTGCCCCCCGGGCGCTCTCGGAGCATCCTCTCAGAGTGTATCGGCTGCTCAGGTGCTGCAGAGCGGGTGCGGCGTTGTGTGCGTTGTTCCTACTCACGTCACCTTTCACCGGCGCTTGCAGTGGCTCGGAGTTCTGCAGGCAAACCGGAGACAGCATCCCGTGCAACCAACTCTCGGTGCGAGCTTGCGATGAAGCGAGCGGCTGCAAGGTCACAGCTCAGGCGTGCTCCCAAGTCGACTGTGTCCCTCTCGACGCTGCCGCGTGCAAGAGCCACACAAACTGCGGGTGGTATCTGGAGTACGGAGGCTGCGCCACGAAGAACAGGAGCTACTGCGTAGGTGAACTCCAGCGCGAGTGCGAGACCCTACCCGATTGCTCCTGGGGCCCAGCGTGCAGCGGTCGCCTGATTGACTGCGTGCTGATCGATGGCGAATCCGAATGTAGCCGCGTGCCCCACTGCGAGTGGGAGAAGACACCAGCGCTGCACTAGCGTTATTGGGCTACCAGAGCGTGTTGCACTGGCGGAGAACCCGCAACTCGACAACCCCGTTGATGCGGTACCCAATTGGCGTCAGCGATACTCGCAGACGCGTACGCCTTTGGGCGCTGAGGCGGACGGGGCACAGCGGGATACTTTATAGACGTTGCCCTCGCCGTCTTCCTGAGTGGGCGGGCAGTCGGCTTTGGTGGCGCAGAGGAATGGTCCTAGCATCGCGCTCATCACGTTGCAGCGTCGCGTTCCGCAGCTGAATTCTTGGTACATCGCCTGGCCCGTTGCGTTGAAGCACTCTTCGCCAGCGTTGCAATCTGCGCTCTTGGCGCACCAAAACAGGCTGCGGGAGCCAGACGCTGCCGCGGATTGACAGGCATCGCTGTCCTGGACGCAGCTGCCCTGTTTGGTCGCGGGATCGTAACAGCACGCCTCCCCCAACCCGCACTTGCTGGATCCGCACGGAATGTCCTTCACTTCGGAGGGGCAGAAGCCTTCTCGAGGAAAGCCAACGATGCCCTCTTTGGCGACACAGGCGCGTTCTCCGCACTTGGCCCCAGCCAAACACACTTCAGCAGAGAGCGCTTCCGAGCCGCACTTGCCCGGCTTGCAAGCCCAGCGCTCCCCCAGGTTTTCGCACTGGTCGCCGTACTCCACCCCGCGGCAGCAAGCCTTGCCACTGCCGCAGTCAGCGCTCTCATCACACTCGCGCTGCGCTTTGTCTTCGCCTGCACACTGCTTCGCCTCCTCGCTTCCCCGAGGCAAGCAGCGTCCTTGTTTGGCTGATTCGTCGTAACAGCAGATCTGCGTCTTCAAATCGCAGTCCAGCGTCTCACACTGAATCTTCCCGGGCGTCGAGGCACGCACCGCCAACTCCCCAGATACAGCGCTCGTGGTCGCACTGGGCCCAGCTGTCTCGTCCTCTTCCCCGGCTTCTTCTGGGGGTGAGGGAGCAGCGTCCGCCTCCGATGAGTCATCGGGCGCAACCGCAGGCTGAGACGGTGGGCCACACATCAGACTCGCCCAAGCGCCAACACCGCACACAACCCAAGCCGCCCAGTGCTTCTTCCGCATCGCACTCTCCCCAATCAGACAGTTCAACGCAGACGGTAACCCAGGACTCGTGGCACCATCACCCTCATCGCACCATGAGCAAGACCAAGACGAAGGCGGCACCCAAGAAGGCGGCGCCGAAGAAGGCTCCTCCGAAAAAGGCTGCAGCAAAGGCAGCTCCCAAGAAGCCTGCAGCGAAGAAGCCTGAAGCGCAGCCGTCGGCGTCGGCGACCATCGACGCCCGGCTCAAGGAGATCGACGACTGGAGAGGTCAATTGCTCGCCGAGGTGCGCGCATTGATCCTCAAGACCGACCCCGACGTGGTCGAAGAGTGGAAGTGGGCCAAGGCCACCTCGCCGGGCGTCCCCGTTTGGTCTCACGACGGCATCCTCTGCACCGGCGAGACTTACAAGGGCAAGGTGAAGCTGACCTTCGCCCAAGGTGCCTCCTTGCCGGACCCATCAAAGCTCTTCAACTCGAGCCTCGAGGGGAATATGCGCCGCGCCATCGACTTCGCCGAAGGCGACAAGCTAAACAAGAAGGCGTTCGCGGCGCTCATCAAGGCCGCAGCCGCGTTCAACGCTTCCAAGCGGAAACGCTGAACCACTCAAGCGTCAGTCGTACCTAACCTTGCTAGCGGCATCCTTCAGCGCGCGGTCGAGCGCCACTGCGAGGGCGCGGCGCCTGGCGTCGACGTACAGGCTGCCGTTCTTGTTCGCTTCGCCGTGGCCGTGGAAGGTTTGCCCTCCCGCCTCGAGGTCGACGTCCACGGTCAGATCCGAGGCTTCGATCATGGCGCCCGCAGGTGCCGCGACCAAGAGCGGCTCGTTCCGGTTCTTCACCGTCACCTCGGTCACCCGGAGCTGGTGCGGCGAAAAGCGTGGCACCTCTTCGGGCACTTCGACCTTCGGTGTCGCGTAGGTGCACGCGACGCCGCGGGTGGCGAGTAACACGAGCGCCATCAAGCCGAACCGTTGAGCCCAGAGTTCCCCTCTCATGCGGCGACCGCGTCACGTCGCGTCAGCGCGGTCACGACGTCGGAGCTTGACTTAAGAATCTTTCAGTTCATCCTTTGCCGCTCATATGTCCCGTCTCGATTTCTCCCGTCCCTGCACTTGCGCGACTGTCTCAGTCGCGGCGAGCGAAGGTGCGTGCAGAGTTCGAGCAGCGAGCTGGGCCGGTTGCGGCGAGCGAGGCGGGATGTTGGCGGAGCTGTAGGCGCGTAAGTACAGCGCTTTCGCGAGCCCGCTCCCACAGCCTCACGGCCTTCAGGGAGCGGGCTCGTCGCGTTTCCTGAGCCTTTTTACCCGGCGTTTGAAGGAGGGAAACATGACCACGTATCAATCCATATCCACCTCGGAATCTGAGCCGCCATCCATTGGGAGCTCGCGGGCGCCCACTGAGGCGACAGTGTCGACACTGAGCTTCGGCAGCTATCGCTTGGAGGGGCCGCGCGTCAGCGAGCTCGTGAAGCTGGCGCTTACCGCGGGGATCCGTAGCATCGACACCGCTGAGCTCTACAAGAACGAGGCGGCTGTCTTTTCGGCGGTGCGTTCGTTTGAGGACGCTCACCCGGAGTCTGGGCCGATCCGCGTTTCGACAAAGATCTACAAGAGCCTGCTCTTCGAGCAGACACTGCGTCACGTCGAGCAACTCGCCCAGCGTCTGGGGCGACCGGTCGATCAGGTGCTGTTGCATCGTCCGCTCCCATTCGCGATGTTTCGCGCGCTGAGCGCTGCGAAGGAGCGAGGTTTCGTGCACCAGATTGGTGTGTCGAACTACACGACCGAGCGCCTCACGCAGCTGCTCCTGGCTTGCGACACGACGCCGGACCTGCGACATCGACCGACGGTGAATCAAGTCGAGCTGCATCCCTTCGTGGGTCCGGTGCAACCGCTCCTCGGCTTGTGCCGCACGGAAGGTATTCGCGTGCAGGCGCATACCGTGCTGGCGCGCGGCAAGCTGTTCGACTTTGCGCCGCTGCAGGCCCTTGCTGCGCGTCTCGGCGCAACGCCCGCGGCGGTGATGCTGCGTTGGGCGCACCAGCTCGGCGCGGAGCTCGTGATCCACTCGTCGCAGCCGGCACATCTGGCCGAGGCGATCGACGTGGTCAGCGGTAGCTTCGTGCTGTCTCCGCGCGATATGGCGGAGATCAATGGGTACTACGGCGCCAAGACCGTGCGCTTCTATCCGCAGCATGCGACTCCTACGCTCGACAGCGAGCTCTCGGAGATCATCGACACGGATGAGTACGTCAGCGCCGTGGCGGCTCGTCTGCGCGCCGACCGTACCGCGAACGCCATGGGCGAGCCGGTATCCAATGCTGCGCTCTCACTGCCTGCGGGTACCAACCGCGAGCTCCTGACGCACCCGTTGGCGAACCGCATCGCTCTCGAGCTGTTCCCTACGGATCAGTCGTCGGGCGCCGAGCGAAGCTACCAGCGCTTCCGCGATTTGGTGCGTCAGCTGCGCTCCACGGCCATGGCCCAGCTGCAAGGTCAGCCAAAGGCCAAGAAGCTGAGCTGCTCCGCTGGCGCTCACGTCGCACCCGGTCCTCAGCGCTTCGTCGAAGGTCAGCCGGTCTCCAACGCGATCAGCTATCCCCTGCCGATGCCGGTAGAGGTAGCGCCCGGGTCGGAGCTCGCGCCGTTCTTCAGCTTCCTCGCCGAGCCGGAGCGCTTGGGCGCGGCTCCCACGGGGCCACGCACGGCGCCGCTCTTGTTCACACGCGGCGCGTACTTCCCCGACCAGCGTATGGACTTGTGCAAGCAAGTCGTGGGTCCGGCTCACGTGGGTAAGCTGCGCGACGCGGTAGTTGCCAACGGCCACCGCAAAGCATCCGACGCTTTCTCCATTCGCCATTTTCTCCTCGGAAATAACATCGCTTGCGAGGGTTCCGGGGGTGAGGGTGCGCTGGCGTTCGCCGGAATGATGCAGGACCCGGCGCTCGAGATCGAGACGTGGTACCTCGCGGGCAACTGCATCAGCGGCGCGGACATGGGTGTGATGGCCCGGGCTTTAGAGCACAACGTGCACGCTCGTGCCCTGTGGCTGAAACGCAATCCGCTGCACGCCGAGGGCGCAGCTCACTTGGGGCACTTGCTCGCGAAGAACTCCGCGCTCTGCCTGCTCGACGTCCACAACACCGGTTTGTTCGATGAGGGCATGCAGGCGTTCGCGGATGGCTTCTTGCGGGCGGACGGTGCGCTCAGCTTGCGTCACCTGTACGCCTCGGCGAACGGCTTTGGCCCGCGCAGCATCGAGCTGCTGGGGTCCGTGTTGACGCACAGGGGAGCCACTGCGTCTTCCTTGGTCTCGCTCTCGTTGTCGCTCAATCGCCTGGGCAACCGCGGCCTCGAGCTGTTCGAGACCTTGGTGCGCCGTGGCGCGCTGGGGAACCTCGAGCGTTTGGACCTCGGCTCGATTGGCCTCGACTCACCAGACCTATCTGGCTTGGTCGCGGCGCTGATCGAGCACTGCCCGAAGTTGAAAAGCTTCGACCTCGGCACGTACCTCTCGACTCGTGACCTTGAGGAGCAAGCCAATCTGCTCCGCGCGGATGTGAGCCCGCTCGTTACGTTGCTCGAGCAACACCCAGCGCTCGAACTGCTCGACGTCTCGCTCTGCGGTCTGCCCGAGAGTGCCTTGGAGCGGCTAGTGGACGCCCTGGGTCCGCACCAGTCACTCCACGGCGTGGGCTCTCACGCCTTCAACCACAGCGAGCGCGAGCGCCGCTTGCTGAAACACCCCCAACGCGTGCTCCACATCGACTCGATCTATCGCGGACGCGCCTAACCCAATGAGAGCGCACACGTCTTCGACGTGTGCGCTCTTTGCTATTCAGTCATCGAACGCTTCCTCGAGGCGCCGTGTCCAGCCGCAAAACTCGAGAAAGCTCTGACCAAGCGGCGCCGCGTCTTCGAAACCGAGGTTTCCGGCGCTCGTGAGCAGAATTGGATACTCGCCGACGACTGGTGGCTCACGCACGTCAAGCACGGCGAAGTTGCCACTGCCATCTAGGCCGAGAGGAACGGCCTCAAGCTTTTCTTGAGTTCGGCCAGCTCAGCACTTGTTGCCCCAGGGCAACGCTCGTACCACTCGAAGTGAGCTTTCCATGGGATCCTCGGCGCGGTCATGCTCAGCCATCCATGTCCACCCACACCGCGCGCCACTGGTCCAGTTCGCCGCGCTGCAGGTCCGAGTTGCGAATGGCAACTGTATGCCAAACGACTTCATCTTCGTCTACGGGCAGGCTGAACAGGCGCTGCCAGTCTTTGCCGGGGCTCGGGTCATCGCCCGTGGTTGCACGCGTGTGGCCCAACAACCCGAAGCGAGACGCTGGAGAATCTGGCGGCTCGCAACCATCGCCGACCTCGAGATCCGCGCTCCAAGGGCCCTCGTACTCCTCCGGCAGGCTAATGTTCGGCTTGAGCCGGACCTTGCGATCCGGCAGGCGTTGATTGAACTCATCTAGGTCCGGATGGGCTCGCCGAGCAAGATCAGTTTCCTTGCGGATCCATTTGACACAGACCTCGGAGATCCCAAAACGTTCGGCCTCACCGAAGGAGAAAACGGAGAGCATTCCGAGGCCCATGAGGTGAGCGAAGCCGGGGAGCTGGGCCAGGTCATCCAAAGCGATCTGACACACGAAGCGACATTGGGAGCGAAAATCGATCTCGTCCGCGGATACCTTGAATCCTTTGGTGCAGTCAGCCAACGTGGGCCACGGCATGTCAGCGGGAAGGTCGGGGTCGCCGAAGTAGCGCGTGGTGCCATGCTCTACCGGCGCATCCCCCAGTTCCCATTCAACGTCCAGCGCGGGCAGAGCGAGGGTTAGCCAACGGCTGAGGTGATGCAGGGACTCCGTCTCGGCGCTTTCCACGACGATCTGTGCGCCCACCAACGCAGCCCAGTCAGCTTCAGCACCGCTCAGCGCTTCGCGAGCCTCCCGCATCCTGACTCCAGACTCTGAGGCGTCCGCATCGGGCTGCATCGCCTGGTCGATGAGGCGAAGCAGCCCAGCACGCTGGGTGTCATTGCCCGCCTCCAAGACGCGAACGTACTCACGGAGCACTTCCCGCTCGTACTTGGAAGCCAACAACTTCTCGACTAGCTTACCTTCTGCAGCAGTAATGTTGAGCATGATGTTGTTTCCGTGGTGATTCACTTTCTCGCCGGCGCCAGCGAGTACACCGTGCGGTCGGGGTCGACGACTGAGGGCCTGTGACGCACGAGGAAGCGCTCGCTTGGGGTGAGACCGATGGTGTCGCGGTCGCTGAGAACAGCGCCGTTGTCGAGCAGGTGATGAGCCACGTTGAATGCTCGATCGGTGAGCGTCTCGAGGTCGAGCTTCGAGCGGACGAACTCGACCTCCATCAGATCGAACTGGTCCATTCCCAGGGTGTAGAGCGTGGCGGTGTTGTTCTTGTCGCGCATCAGGCCGAAGCGCACCCACAGGTAGAGCGGGAGGTATTCACGGCTCATCTCCCGTGCGTCGTCGAGGAAGGCGTCCACGCCGTTGACCAGTGAACCTCCCCCCCAAAAAACGCCCGCAGCCTCGCTGGTGAGTAAACAGGCACCGACGACGCGGGTCAGTTCGAGCATCACGTCGATGGCGCCAAGCTCGTCGCTGATGACCGTGACGACCAAGTGCGCGACGTGTCCTTCGATGCTCTGCTTCGCCTCGGGCCAGTGCAGCGCGGCGCGATAGGTGGGTTCGAGATCCGAAGCCGGGATAGGCGCGGTGTTCAGGCTGATCAGGGCCGCGAACTTCGCCCCATCGAGGGTCACGCCGGTGCCGTCGGGTGCAGCTGCAGCAGGTTTCAGCGTGCTTTGTTCGGGCCACTCTCGCGCGTAGGCGTCGCACAAGGCCTGAGCAGCGGGCAGCTGGCTCACGTTGAGAGGCACCATCGCGAGTCGCATCGTGGAGGTCATGTTGGCGCACTGTTAGCAGATTGCAGCAACGCTCGCCGCATCTTGAACGGGGTCACACGGCACAAACCTTCTGGCGGATCGACGGGGAGCGCTCACGACCCCAGGCTTGCCAAGAGAACCCTGCATGAGCGCCAGAGATCTCGACACGGACCACATCGGGTGCCCCCTGAAGGTCGCAACGCATCGTATGGATCGAACGGTAGACACTCTGACGACAGACCTCGACGTCGTCCGCGAAGACGGCGACACGCAACTCAGGTAGATTTCCCGCATAGAAACGCATCTCAAAGCGCAGCGACTCAACGGCGAACGGTGCCTTCGCGACCTCGAGCGGAAACGACGCGGAGAACTGTTCGCCAGCCGGAACATCGCTGGAGCAATACTGGCTTGTCGGGCAGGTTTCGAACAGCTCGACTTCCCGGTAGTCGCGCTCGGTCCAGCACTGGGGACCGCACCCAAGGAAACCCGTCGCACCCAACAGCGCACCCAACAACCATGCACAGGACCGTCCGCCAACCATAGCGCCCCCGAAGCAAGAACAGGCGTTGAGGGTGCCACAAGCTAGTCTCTGTGGCACGGCACAAGGCGCCTTTCCACCGGTCGGTGCCCTGCGGTCGCGCTAAACGACAGCTACATAGGGCGCTAACCTAGCGTGGGGCTTCCACGCAGCACCCGGTCACGCAGTAGTAGCCGGACACGCAGGGGGACTGCCCCGGAAGGCCACAAGGCTGAACGCCCGCGGCACACTGAGTGCTGCCGCCACTGCCGCCTTGGCTGCCACCGCCGCCTTGGCTGCCACCGCCGCTGCCAGCTTGCCCCGCGGAACCACCGTTACTGGTCCCGCCGCCGCCACCGCTCCCTTGTGGGTTGCAGCTCTGCGGCACGCTATGCTTTCCGACGCAGAGCTCACATACACCGCAGTCGTTGAAGCACGAGGGCACCGGAGTGCACGGATGGCACTTCGTGGGGTCGCCCACGTCATCACTCGTGCAGGTCGCCTGCTTGCTGACTTCGGACCCCAGGTAGACGAACTTGCCGCTGCCTGCTGGCAGCTCACAGCAACCGAAGCAATCGCAGCCATTGGGAGTGAGCGGTCCGCAGTTGGCAGCACACTCCGCGTCCTGACTCTGCAACAACTCGTCGCAGCCCTTACTCGTGCCCGGGATGTTCGCGTTCGCGTCGTAAACGCAGGCGCTGTCTGCGCTGGGGTAGTAGTTGGGCGCCGTGGATAGCGGGTCGCAGGAGTGAGACCAGTAACAACCGTCGTTGTTGCCGGTGTCCTGATCGAAGTAGCAGTCCATCTTGCACGGCGCTTGGTTGCCTCCGGGGATGCCCGACGCGAAGGAGTCTTCTGTGTTGTCGCAGGGGCCCACGCAGTCTGGGTCTTCGGCGTCGGTCAAACCGTCGTTGTCATCATCAACACAATTGCCGCACAGATATTGATGACCTTCACACTGAGCGGGGACGCAGGGACCAGTTCCTCCCGTGGAGGAGCCGCCGTTTGCGGATCCAGCACTCGAACTCCCGGCGCCACCGCCTTCGCCGGCCAGTGATCCTCCACTGCCGCCATTCCCTGCACTTCCGCCGCTAGTGCTCGAACCGCCCACACCGGCGAGGTTCGTTCCTGCGCTGCCTCCGCTCATCGAGCCGACTTCAACATCTTCGCCGCACGCGGCGACGAGCGCGGACGCTAGTAGCGTCCCAAGCGCCGTCCAGCGCTTGACCTGCGCGATACGAAGTCCTGCCACGAAGGAAGGCTAGCATCGCCCGTCGGAGGTAGTGTCCGTTTCAGGTCGCGAGAACCGGCGCCCCGTCGGAGCGCAGAGAATGCGGGTGAATCGTGCTTGTCTACGGCGACTAGGCCTCAACTGGCGTCAGCGCAAAACGCAGCGCCTGATGCAGTATTTCGCCGCCAAAGGGGCTCGAGTACTCCTGGAAGCGCACGGCGTTGCTGCTCTCCTGTGCCTCGAACTGGATGTGAGCTCCATCGTGGAGACGGATGCGCCAGCGCTGCCACGGATCATCCCCATCCTCTCCGTAGTACGCGCGCCGGGCGTCGACGACATACAGGCGCGGGTAACCCGCGACGACCACTTCGACCGTCTCCTCCCAGTCAGGCCCGGGATCTTCATCCAGCTCGAGCCACTCCTGGATCACCGCTAAGAACTCCTCCGCGGCGTCTGCATCCGACGGAACGAAGACCGCCCACCATTGCTCGTCTTCCGCCCAGACGCGCAGCTCGAGAGACCGCTCACCGCTCAGGGGCAACCGATAGTGGTGCTTGAAACCCGGCTCGAGGTCCGACTCTGCAGTCAGGTCGAGATCCCCACATTCATCGATTCCGCTAGCCATCGGCTCGGAGGTTACTCCCTCCGCTTCCGCTGACCAACGCGCCTCGCTTTTCCTTAGAAAAAAACTGCTAGCTTCAGCTCTTTGTTTGAAAGGCCAAAGATGAAGTTCCGAACGTCAGCGTATCTGAGTGCCCTCGTGTTGGTTGTCGCTTGCAGCGGAGAAGACTCCTCCAGCTCTTCGGGAGGCACCGGAGCCAGTGGTGGCTCCGCAAACGGCGGCAGCGCTGGTGACGCGACCGGTGGCACCAGCGGCGGCACAACGGGAGGCGCTGGCGCGACGCAAGACGCGGGCACTGACGCCACCGCGTGCACGGAACCCGCGAGCCTGATGCCCCACGCTGACGACCGCGCCGCTCAAGGTCAGCAGTACACCGCCCAGCCGCAGCTCTCGGCGGGCAGCGTGTCCCGCTGGCGCAAGGCCTACGGTCCAGACGAAGTGAGTGTCGACCCGAGCAGTGGGGCGCTCACCTGGGACGTTTCCGCGGGGTTACCTTCCGAGAGCTTTCACATCGGCGTGCGCGGCGTCGACAGCTGCGGCAACACCGTCGAAGACGTGTGGGTGGTGACGGTGGGTGACGGCACGGTGCTGCGCGTCGGCGCCGCGGAGCAATACACCACGGTCAAAGCCGCCTTGGCAGCCGCAAAGGCTGGCGACACGATCATCCTCGCGCCAGGCACGTACGACAGCGTCGAAAACAGCTTGAACTCCAATCCAGGTCCCGACGCGTTGCCACCGAGCGGCTCCGCCACGGCTTACACCACCGTGATCGCCGAGGAGCCGGGAGAGAGCATCTTCAGCGATGGCATCGTCTGGGCGGGCAAGTGGGGAGAGCTGCACCACGTCGCGCTGAAGGGCGTGTATGCGAAGCTCGGCGTTGGCATTCAAACAGGGACTGACGCCGCACCTCGCCCCCACCACATCAAGCTGGTGGACATCGCGAGCGAGGGCGAGATCAACGTCGCACACTCCGACGACGTGCTGGTGGAGGGTTGCTACGTGTTCGGCGGCGGGCGCTACAAGCTCAGCACGTACAAGGCCACGCGGGTGGTGTTCCGGCGCTGCGTGACGCGTCTCGACCACGCGCCGCTCAGTGGGCAAGAGACACCCTACGGCTCGTGCGTCGCCTACAGCTCCGACGACGTGGTGTTCCAGAACGTGATCGACGTCGACTCCGATCAGCGCGACGCGTATCCCGACGGAGAGCTCACCGGCGCGTTTTCGGTACCGACGACCGCCGGCGCGAGCAATCGCATCATCTACGCGCGATCCATCTTGCTCCACAGCAAGGTCAAGCTCGGGAGCTACGACTCCACCAACGGCATCGCCGACGTGCTCTACGACAACGTGATCGCATGGGACGTCGACACCATGCCCGGGCTGCCCGATCTGGTGCATGGCTTCGGCAAGGGCGTGTTCGATCACGGCACCTTCGGCGAGATCCGCTCCACAGGCGACGTCGCTGGCATCACCAACGCGTTTTTCAACGGCTACGGCGGCCAGCGCGACGAAGTGAAGAACAGCGCGTTGGTTGGCATCGACGGACCGCTGTTCTCCGAGTTCGAAGCACTGTCCTACGACGCCTTCGAGAACACTCAAGCCTTCACGCCGAGCGGCGCCGAGCAGCTGGGCGATACATTCCTGAGCGTCGCGATCCTCACGGATGCACTGAAGTACCTGCCGCGGATCGAGTCAGGCTCCGCGCTATCGGGCAAGGCGTCCGATGGACAGGACATCGGCGCGACGGTGACGACGTTCCGCGGGCGTGCTGGCACGCTGTTCGGTGAGACGGGCTGGGACGATGAGACGAGCCTCTCCATGTGGCCGTTCCCCCACGAAGAGCGCATCGCGAAGCACATGGGCGCCTACACCTACAGCGGGAACCTGCAGAGCGGCAAAGCCGTGCAGGTGAGCGGCGCGCGCGGATTTGCAGAAGCAAAGACGGCCCTCGACGGCGGGCCGCAGACACTCACTTCCTATGTGTGGGAGTACCTCGGCACACCTTGCCCCGCGGAAATTTGCCGCCCCTAGCTCCGGGGCGGCTTTTCCTTGCGCTAGCTCACTCGCAGGCCTGGATCGCCGGGCCTGCCTCCGCGCCAGCGTTCGGGTCGTCACACGTCAGCGATGGTGAGGTGTCCACCGTAAAGCAGTCGCCGGGGTTGTCGTTGCAGTAGCCCTGGCACTGGTCCACGGGGCATGAGCCCCAGTTGAGCGTGTGGAAGCCGGAGTCGTTGTCCTTGCCCCAGAAGAAGGTCTGACAGCCGGGCTTCAAGATGGGACCGCAGTGCCCCTCACAACGCATCACGCCGTTTTCGTCAGGCGCGCGCTCGGAGACGAAGGCGTCGATCACGTCAGCGCAGGTTGCTCCGCCGCCTTCGCCTTGCACGTTTTCACCGCAGCGCTTGAAGGAGTCGTGCGCCCCGTGGTCCTTGTCCCATGCCGCTTCGGAGTTGGCGCACTCGTGACAAGCGGTGCACTCGGCCATGGGTGGTAGCCCGGCGGGCGGGCACTCCACCCAGCCTTCTTCACAGGCGCGCTTACGCCAGTAGTTGATGCGCTCGAGGCAGCTGGTGCCGCTGGTCTTCCAGGTTGCACGCGTCGTGTTGTTCGGCGGGCACTCCCAGTTGCACGCCTCGTCGAGGGGCTTGACCACGCAGGGGCAAATCGAGGAGTAGCGCTCTCCGAAGCAGTTCGCGTTGCCCGGGTCGATGCTGCAGTCAAACTGAGTTTCCTTAGGGAAATAACATGACTTCGCGCCGTTAGCATCGGTATCGATGGACACCACCACTTGCCCGGCGGTCGGCGACACGGAGTCCCAGCAGCCGCCTTCGCGACACTCGAAGCCGAGCCCCTCAGCGATTTTGCCGAAGCTCGCCATGTCCTTGTGGTTGACGCTGCGTCCATCGTCGCACGCGTAGTAGGAGCAGTTTTGCGGCAGTGCTCGCTCGCATACTTTTTGGCAGCTGGGACCATTGACGTTGCCGTCGTCCTTCATCACCCACACAGTCCCGGGGTCATCCGGATCTGCTGTACAGGTGTAGCCAGGCGCGCAGCTCAGCTCCGGACAGTTCGCGGTGCCGTCTGGGCAGTTCACCGTCGTACCCGCGGTACCGCCGCTGTTGCCACCGGCTGTGCCGGCAGCGCCACCGCTGCCGCCGCCGCCGTTGCCACCGCTGCCGCCATTCCCGTTCCCGCCGCTCGCGCCGCTTCCGCCGTCGGGGTTATCGAGGACTTCATTGCTGCCCCCATCACACCCGAAGGTGGCGAGCAGAGAGAGCAACAGGCTGGCAGTCAAGATTCGTCGCACGAGAACACCTCCAGAGCGCCGACAGACGTCGGTACCGGATCAAGAGTCGGGTGAGCCGCGCGGATTGGCTCACTGCCATTCAAGAAAACCGCTTCACAGATCCGCGAGCACACCCAGGCTCACGCGACCTCCAATGCCTTCATTACTTAGCACCAACTCCCCGGTGTCGCGCGCGCTGGTCGGGCGCAACGCATACAGGAACTCTGCGCCCAGCGTGAAACGCAGCGGCCCCGCTTGGAGCCAGCCCCAGGGCCCAGCAGCGACATCGGCAGCCCAATCAGCAGTCGATGCCTCCGTCACTCCTTGGTTGGCGCGTGCGGTAAACCCCACCCGTCGCACACCACCCGCCGTCTGAAAGCTGAGCCCTGCGGAATCAGCGTGTCGATTGAAGACGTACGCGAAGCCAAGACTCGCGCCTTGGCTCGAAGCCTTCACACTGCCGTTCTGGGAGTCCTTTTCAGGGGTGAAACCAAACTGCAGGCGCAGCGTGAGGCCCACGTGTTCCCCAAAGTAATACGCGCCCATCAGCTCCGGTCCAAACGAGAGCATGTCCTTCGAGGCGCTGGCACTACCGAGTACACCGAGTTCCAGCGCGCGGGTTTGGGGGGGAGGTTCAGCGACTACGAGGGAGCTCTCCACCGCGCTCATCACCTCAGCGGGCGGCTTCATTTTAGGCGCTGGGGCGTCAGCAATCATCAGCTCCGCCCAGCTCGCCCGCAAGAGCTCGTCTGCAGACGATGAGACCGCCAGCGCGCGAGCGTCAGCGGGCATACCGGAGAGATCCATGGTGCGCTCGACGCGCTTGTCAGTGACGTTGTCACCAATGCGCACAAGCGCGGTGACAGGGCCGTTGTCAGGGCGATCGATGATCAGCGTGACCTGGCCGATGGGTGCCCGTTTCCCAGGGGATCCAACACACAGATCGATACCGCGCTCCGCGAGCTGCGTCTTCAGGTGGTCCCTCAGCGCGTCTGCGACGATTTGATCGGGCGGCTTGACCTGCGCGCTCATCACGATCAGCGGTCGTGACGATTCGGGGCAAGCATCCGCTGCACGAGCCGTCTGCTCCAGCATTGGCACACTGAGCAGAACGCAGGCGATGAAGACCGCGGAACCAGCTCTGCTCATGGAGCCTTGCAGAGCCGCCGCACCTCGGCGGCGTGCGGACTCTTCGGGTGCGCTTTGAGGAACGCGGCGCGAGCTTCTGAACAACGGGGCTCTTCCTTCAATCTTGCGAGTGCGCGAATGCGACCGGCTTCTGCGTCCTCCACGAAGAACCCGCCTTTGCCTGACGTCAATGCCGCATCGAATGCAGCGAGCGCGCCCCGCGCGTCGCCGAGCTGCTCCAGACGGATGCGCCCGGCTTCGAACGCCGCCAAACCAGCGCGGGCGTCGGCTGGATGCTCCCGTCGCAGGCGATCATAGTCGGCGGCAGCGGCTGCCGGGTCGCCGTCTTTGCGGTGCTGCTGGGCGTCGCGAAGCAGCGCCGCCGGATCGCTTGCAGGCTGAGCGCTGGGCGGCGCTGGGGGTGCTTGCTTGACCACCGGGGGTTGCGGTGTTGGCTTGGGAGCTGGCGCCGGCTCGTCATCGGAGAGCTTCACGTTGGTCCAAGTCTGTCCCTCGCCGAGCAGCGCCAGGCGCTCACCCGTGGACTCGTTCTTCACCTCGAGGTGTCCCCCGTCGACTCCGACGCGCAACATCGGGCCTTGCTCGAGGCGCATTTCGAGCTCTACGTGAAAGGCAGTCGCGCCGGCCTGGGTGTGCATCTCGGCGGGCCCAGCGTGAATCAGCACGGCGCTACCAGCCGAGACGCTGCAGTCGACGCGTCCGCGCTCGAGGCGAAGGCGGATCTCCCTCTCCCCCCGATCGAGCCGCACTTGAGTCGCCGGGGCGAGCTCCAGCTGGCTCCCGTTTCCTAGAGGATATACCCTACTCTGAGTTCCGGTCGCTAGCCAGGTCTCCGCGCGGCTGCTCGCGGGAGGCTCCGGGGTGGCGATGGCCGCTGGCCTATCCTGAGACCAGGGTCGCAGAACACCCAGCGCCACGAAAGCGAGCGCCGCCGCCGCGGGGAGCAACCACCAAGCAGACGGGGAGCGCTGGGTACGCTGTCCCGCTTCGATCGTGGTCCACATACGCTCGATGCTGGGCTCGGACAGACGCGGCTCGACGTAGTCCGCGACGCGCTTCTTGGCGACGACCTTCATGTTGTCCCCTCCTCGGCTCCCCTCAACCCATCCAGGTGCTTCTCGGCCCGTGCGAGCTTGCGCTTCACCGTGGCTGGCGACCAGCCGGTGCGCTCAGCAACTTCGGCGATGGTCAGCTGTTCCACTCGGCGCAGCACCAACACCACACGCTCCGCCGTCGGCAGCTCTTGCAATACGCGGTAAACGGCGCTGAGCTGCGCGGCGACCTCCGGAGGCGCAGCGGGCGAAACGAGCGTTTCCACGTGGATTGGCTGCAAGCGCAAGATCCCCAGGCGCGCCAGCAGCCTACGGCGCCGAATGGTGTCGATGCTGGTGCGCGTGACGATGCGACTCAACCAACCCGGAAACGCATCGGCGTTTTCGAGCTTGCCCAAGGTGGCGAACGCCGCGACGAAGCTGTCCTGGACCACGTCCTCTAGATCGGTGTCGCCACCCAGCAAGCGATAAGCCGTGGCGGCGGCCATCCGCACATGGCGCTTGTACAGCTGCTCCTTGGCCTGTGCGTCGCCCGCGAGGGCGCTGGACACCAGCTCCGCGTCCGACGCGCGGGGGGGCAGTTCAAGGACGTTTTGGGCCATGAGAGCGAGCGCACACGTGAAGCGCCGCCTAAGAGTCGGTTGGCGGCGCCTATTTGGCTCACTATTTTTTGCGCTCTGTTCTGACGAGCGAAACGGCGCTCACTCCGGGAGCGCCGGCAACGGCTCCCAAGCCGGCGGGCGCTTGGTGAACAGCTCCACCCGTGCAGGCTCCACGCTCTGCTGGGAGCACAGCACAGGCTCCGCCACGTGCTCGAGATGCACCCGTCTCACCATCCACGCCCCGCTCTGGCGCACCAGCTCGACGGTAGAGCCAGAACCGGCACACATCTGTGCGACCTCTCGGGGACGACCGAAATCAACGTACTGCGCCCAGAGCACCTTCTGATGCGCACCCTGCCCCTCGATGACGGCACGCAGACCGCCATTCAGTGTCGTGAAGGCCACCCAGCTCCTTCGACTATGATCGAGGGCGGTGACGTGATTGGGGATGACGACGGGATCGTCGATAGGAGTTCCCCCGACCGTTCCCTGCACGGCGCCGAAATCTCCGCTTTGCAGATCGAATTGCAAATCCAAAGCGCCGCTACCCGCGCCCGTTGCGTCACCGCAGCGAGGCAAGACGCGGAGGCTCCCCGCGCGCACACTCTGCAGCGTGTTGTGCTGCACCGCGATGCTCGCCTCCGGCGAACAGTATTGCATCTCACCAGGCCACGCCATCAAGGCCACCGCGGGGTACTCCCCATCTGCGCGCTCGCCTGGACTCCCTGGATTCGAGTAGAACTCGAAGAGTTCTAGCCGGTGGGACGTCACCTCTTCCCCGCGGAACGTATAGAAGGACGTGAGGAACGGCGCTCTCTGCGTGTACCCATAACGCACCGGAACCCTGATCGGCTCGTTCGGCTGATCCACGTTCAGAAAGTACCCGTCATTCGGCCCTGGCTCCGGGACTCGGAGTGAAGCGGGAAGCGCATCGAAGGCGACCCTTGGTGCGGGCGCGCAAGCGACGGCCAAGCCAAGGACTGACAGCAGCGACAGGATCCGAATGTTCGTCATGATCAATGTTCCGTACGGATATTGACCGATTCGACGCGCGCCCACATCGGTTTTCTTCAAAGGCGGACGGTTTGCGAGCTTCTTTCAGGACACTCGGCCGCCACGCTGGGACAGACCACACGGATCCAACAGAGATTCGCATTTCCGCGAGGTTGGCACGGGTGACACAGGATCGCCTTGCCAACCCGGCTGGCTTGTGGGGCACTAGCCAAGGAGAATGCGGGTCCCCTGCAGCTCAGCGGTTCCGCCCGCGATTTGAGTCAGGGTAAACTGGGCGGTTGGAGTGGTGGCATTTTGCCCAGCGCGCAAGTTGATCTGACGTGAGTCGAGATTGATTTGAGAATTCGCCGCTCTGGCGTTGAACGTGATGTTCCCCGCAGCGAGTGTGGCGGTCTCTTGATTGGCCCCAGTCATCGTGATGCCTCCGGCGTTGAGCACGACGGTGCCTTGGCCATCGGACAACGTGAGCGTGGTATCGGTTAGCGCAACGCTCACCCCCGCAACGGTGAACTGCACCAGGCGGTCGCCGAGCTCGAGGCTCCCTGGAAGTGCAGCCGGAGGCAGGGGGACAGCGGGGTTCCTGGCGGGGCCCGCCACAGGCAAGCCTATGCGCGTGCGGTCAGGTTCGATGACCATCTCATAGCCACCTGCCAGCGTGGCGGTCCTAACCTGATGCTTCGCTTGGATCTCGACGTCTCCGCGCTCGATCGACACGGGCCAGCCTGGGGTCTCCCCGTCTGCGACGATGGACACCTTTCGGTGCGAGTGAATCACGTTGGCGTGCACGCCCGAGAGGCTGGTCTCGTTTCCCGCCCACATGGATAGGGAGTCCAGCGCGACCACTTCGGTCTCCACCCCCAACACGAGAGGCATCGCGCTACTGAGCACCATGCCAACCGCCGCGTAGAATGAGCCAAAGCCGCCCGTCCCCAGCAAGACCCCCGCGTGACCGTAAATCACGACTCCAGGTACCGCGCCGGTGCCGGCCGCGGCGGCAGTGCCGAAGGCAGCAACGCCCGCTACGATTCCGAGCGAGCTCGAGACCTTGCTAGACCAGGTGGTTGCGAAACGTCGCCGCTGAAAGTTCACGTAGGTCACTGCGCCCGCGAGGATGGCGTCGAACGAGCTGAACGCCTTGGATGCGTTGCTGGCTGCCGTCGTCGTGGCCGGAGCACCGTCGTTATCCACGGTTGGTACGGGGAAGCCGGTGTTTTGCTCCGGTTTGCCGAGCTCGTCGCCGGTGAGCGTGGCGATGAAGATGCCGTCGTTTGCCACCACGAAGGAGGACCCCGAGGAGGCCATGATGTTTCGCTCTTTGCCGAGGGTGAAGACGTCTTTCGTGGTCGACTGAACAACGACGTCTCCCGTCGCGACGGCCCCCAAGCGTGAGACCTGGAATGTCTTTTCCTTTCCCGCTTCCGCTACCGTTCGCTCCTCCCCCAGGGCCGCAAACAGGATGTCTCGGTCCGTTTGCAAACCAATCCCCTCAACCTTCACTCCACCTGTGCGTGCGTCAGGTGTACCCATGTTGAAATGAGATTCGTGCCTTGGAACGAACACCGAGAAGCGCGTCGCATCGTCTGGTGTCGGGATGCCGTCATCCCCAGGGTCGAAGCCCTGTTGGATGAAGCCATCGTCGGTCTGCGTAACTCCGTTGCCCTGCAGAACCAGCGTCGGACCGCCGCTGCCTGCGAAGTCTGAGGTCACCGTCGCCGAAAACGAACGCGCCGCGTTCGGCGTGAAATCCACTCGGACGAACACCGGAAAGCCGAACGCCGGCAGCTGCGCTGGGGAGAGCTGGAAGGCAGAGGAATCGGCTCCCTCCAACTTGAGCTGCACGGACTTGACGGTGTGGTTCTTTGCAACGAAGCCTCCCGCTCCAGATGCCTGGATGAGCACGTCGCCTAGGTTGACTTGGTCGCTCTCGAACTCGATGGGGAACTTCCCCTGCCCGTTCAGGGGCACCTCGGTTCCACCTACCGTGAGCTTCGCACCGCTCTTCCCGACCTGAGTTGGATGAAACTGCAGCGTGATGGTCGTCGCAGCCTGACTGACGGGCGCGAACGTGTAGTCACCATTGAGGTCGGTGAGCTCGACGCCCGGGGCATCCTGCGGGTCGTTGAGAGTGACGACGACAGGAACCTCCACCCCCTGCACGAACGCCTCGTGCGGCGGCACCGTGGCCCCAGCCACTACGCGTCTCCCTTTTGCTTCTCTGATAAGCCTTGGAGCTGCGCATCCCCGGCGTCGAGTAGCTTGAACTTGGGCTGACGCATCCGCGGATCCACGTACTCGTTCACGAACTGGTTCCAGCTCGAAGCCATCAAAGTGAGCATCTGAAAGAAGACGTCGGGGTTGATGCGCAAGGAGGCTGCAATGCGCGCACGCTCCTGCCCGGATTGATTCCCTGGGGCAAGTCGACCGGGAAAGCGGGTGTGCTCCAGAAAGACCAGCGCGAAGCCTTCGGGTGAGGACGCGAGCTGGAGCCCGTTGCTGTAAGCCGGCACCGGCTCCGTGCTCCAATCGATGGCCGGCTCTTTGGCTGTGCCTGCTGGCTTTGCTTTCGGCGCCTTGGCGCTCTCCGGCGGCCCTTCTTCTGCTTGTTCTTCCCCACTGCTGGCGCGAGCAGCGGCGCGCGCCTCGTGTTGTTGACGAAGCTCTTCAAGGGCACGGAAGTTCAGTTCATCCATTGGTATCTCTCCTTGTGACAGCGCTCTGAAAACGCGGCGCCTTCGCGAGTTGAAGGTAGGCCCGGAAGCGCTTCCCGGCGGATTAAGTCGGGTTAAAGAACCGGCGGTATCTGATTGAAATTAATCGGGGTTAAAGCGCGGCCCGGGTCATTGCGCGGTGGGGGCAAGGAGGCGCATACCAATCGGGCAACACCCCGCCCGATCGGAGACGCCACCCATGCCCACGATTCAAGACCGAGACGACCTTCTGGCGAAAGCCACTGCGGACGAGGCGCTGGGCGCAGTCGCTTATGCACTCGACCTGCGCAACCTGGATCTCAGCGGGATTGACCTGACGCGCTGCCACTTCGTGGCGTGTGACTTGCGCGGAGCCAACTTGCGCGGCGCGCTCTTGAATGACGCCACCCTGCACGTTTGCAACCTCTCGGAAACAAACCTGCAAGGGGCGTCCCTAGCCGGAGCGAACCTCATGGACAGCAGACTCCTGTCGGCGAACCTCAACGAGGCGGTGCTCGACGACGCCAGCCTGGCCCATGTCGACGTGCAGGGCAGCACGTTGTTCAACACCCAGCTCGGCGGAACGGATCTCAGCGGCGCAAATCTGGCTGGCCTCGACCTGGAGACGGCGAAGGTTTCCACCCGACTACTGAGCGGCGCGGACCTCCGTGGCACGCGCTTCGCCTTGGCCCAGTTCGCTGGAGCCGATCTGCGCGGGGCGGTGGTTGGCCGCTCCTCGCGCTTCGTTCAGTGTCTGTTCGATGACGCGGATCTGTCCGGCCTCGACCTGCGCGGCGCTGAGTTTCGCCACTCGAGCTTCAATGGTGCAAACCTCAGCCGCGCTCAACTCGACGAAGCGGACCTGAGCGACGCGTCATTCCGCGAGGCAATGCTTGAAGACGCGAGCTTGGTGCGCTGCAAAGCGGAGCGCACCAACTTCGAAGGCGCCGTCCTCACCCGCAGCAGCTTCATCCAGAGCGTGCTGCACCGAGCCAACTTCTCAAAGAGCCGCGCGGCCAACTCACGCTTCGACAACACCCAGCTGCACCACGGGCGCTTCAACGGCGCGGATCTGACGAACGCCATGTTGTGTCACGCCGCCTTGAACCACGCAGATTTCTCCCATTCGATCCTGGAGTACTCGAACCTCGGCTTCGCCGACCTGGGCAACGCGGACTTCCACCGGGCGCGAATGGGTCAAGCCAGCCTGCGCGGAGCGCGCATGGAAGGCGTACGAGCCACGGACCCCAAGCGCGCCAAGGCGGAGGACTTTCAACGATGAGCGAGCTCGTGCCGCCGGAAGGCAAGCGTGTCAGTGCCCTGATCGAGGGGCGCGCGCCGCGCCACATCCACTTCAGGAGTGGCGCCCGCGCCGTCGCGTGTGACGAGCAGCTCGAGCTGCACGCCAGCGACGGTCGCTTGATCGCGTGCTTCGACGCCGGTACGGGCGCGCTGGTGCTCCACTCTGCTGGCGACCTGACCTTGCTCAGCGCCGGACGCCTCAAGCTGAAGAGCGCCGAGGCGGTGGAGCTCGATGCTCCACGAGTCTCGAGCAACTGTCGCGAGTTCAGTCTCCAAGCTGCGGAGGCAGAAGTAGAAGTCACGAGCTGGCGACTCCGTGCCCAGCGCATCGTGGAGCACAGCACCGACGTCTACCGGCGCGTGGAGCGCGTCTACGAAACTCGAGCTCAGAGCATCCGCACCATCGCTCGGCGCTCACTCAGCTTCCTCGCGGAGAGAGCATCGCTCGTTAGCCGGGAGGAAACTCGGGTGGACGGCAAGCGAGTTCTACTCGGCTAGTCGAAAGGACACACCCATGTTCCCCATGTCCAGCGTCGAGAACGGCATGTGCTTCGCCATGCCAGACACCTGCAAAGTGCCCGCACCACCGGCACCACCCATCCCGACCCCGTTCCCGAACATGGGCCAGGTGAACAGCGCCAGCAAGACCTCCAAGAAGGTGCTGATCCGCAACAAGGCTGCGGTGGTGGAAGGCTCCGAAATCCCCAAGTCGATGGGCGATGAAGCGGGCGTGGGCGGGGGCGTGGTCTCGGGAGGCTTCGGTCAGAAGATCACCTTCAAGAAGGGCAGCGCCAAAGTCATCGTCGAGGGCAAGGGCGCCGCCTACCTCACCTGCACGACCGGACACAACGGCGCGAACCCGAACGCACCGAACGGCATGCAGGTTGCCCCAAGCCAGACCGTGGTGCTCGTCGCCCCCTGAGTTCCACCTAAGTTACCGCAAGGATTTTACTGATGCTCGATCTAGATAGGCGCCCTCCAGAGCGAGTCCCTACGGTGCTTGCACCGGGGCTCACGGGCACGACCTTCTCGACGAAGCTGCCCGCGGAGCTCATCTCGACCAAGCTCCCGGTGGAAGACCGCCCAGCGCCCGCCCGCAGTGCAGCCGACCGGGCGGGCTTGGTGGACTGCCTGGTCGCCGTCATCAAGCTGAGCCTGACCTTCGATCCCACCTCCAGGCGCGCGGCGATCCCAAAGGCTGAAGCGGACCACCTGAACGGAGAGAGCTTTCAAGGAGACGATCCGGAGGGCATCGCCTTGTACGGCGGAGACCTATCACCCTACAAGCGCCTGGTCGATGTCACCCTCGGGCTGCCGTCTCAGCTGCGCCCCGAGAAGCAGCGCGCGCTGGTGGTCGGCGCAATGAGGCGCGAAGTCCGCGGTGCAGGAGTGTTGCCGTTCGCAGCGCTGCACCCGTTCCAGGCTCCTCGCAATGAGCAAATGGGGACCTACGACGAGGCTTGGCTTCGCGACCGCTGGCCTTATTTCCCTAAGGATTTCAATTTCGACTACTACAACGCGGCTCCGATCCAGCAGCGCCTGGAGCGGTTGAATGGGGATGAGGAAGTCGGGCTCGAAGGCTTCTTTGACGACTCCGTGAGAACGCGGCTTCCAGGGATCACGACGCGAGCGTTTGCTCAGTGCTCTGTTGCTTTCGGCTATCGCTTCGTCGAGCTCGCGCTGCGCCTGGATACGCTCCACATCGACCTCGCGACGAACTCCATCCAGCTCGTGTGGCGCGGGCAATTCCCGATCTCGAACGCCCTCGCCCCCGAGTTGAGCCAACTCTACGCGTGCGCGGATCGACTCGACACGCCGATGTCCATCCAGTTCGTGCGGGAGCGGTTCGCTCGGCAGATCGAACGCGAGCAGCCTCCAGCGACGGAGCGAGCTTCGGCAATCGCGGGCATCCCTCGACAATTTGGCGTTCTCTCCGCAGAGCAAGACGCGGAGCGGCAGTCCAAGCGGGGAGCACTGCACAGCCAGCTGCCTCCCGCTGGAGGTCCGGGGCGTGCCAGGCCGCGGGCAACGCCCGCCATGAGTCGCGAGAATGTGGAGCGACTGATCGCGAGTGGCGAAGAGCTTGCGGGTCGAGACTTCACCGGCTGCGATCTCAAGCGTCTCGACCTCTCCGGTCGGCAGCTGAGGGGCAGCATCTTCACCGCTGCGGATCTAGCTGGGGCTAGCTTGGGGGGCGCGATCCTGTCCGCCGCGGTGCTGAGCCACGCAAAGCTTGTCGCGGCAGACTTGGGCTGCAGCACCCTAGACGAGTGCGATCTCAGCTCGGCGGATCTCACCCAGGCCAACCTCCAGGGCGCCACTCTGGAACGGGCAGACTTCAACGGGGCAAACCTGACGGGGGCGAAGCTCGCGGGCGCAAAGCTACGAGGCGCGACGCTGACCAGTGCGCTCTTGGAGTCCGCTGACTTGTCCGAGGCGGATCTGACCCAGGCGAATCTAACGCAGGCCGAAGCGCCTCGCGCCAACTTCCGCAAGGCAACACTCGTGGATACTGTCGCCTACGAACTCTTCGCACCCGAAGCGGTTTTCGAAGGTGCTGATATGACGCGCTTCCGCGCATCCGACGCGGAGCTCCCTCGTGCATTCCTGCGCGGCGTCAACGCCCCGGGGTCGAACCTCGAGTGCGCGAACCTCAGCAACGCCACGCTGGACCTGGCGGTGTTCGATGACGCGACCCTGGCCCACTGCAAGCTCGAAGCCGCAAAGCTTCGCAGCTTGCGCGCACGGACCGCCAGCTTTCGCTATGCAAACCTGCGCCGTGCCGACCTGCGCCGTGCGGATCTGATGGAGAGCAACTTCGAGCACGCGGATCTGCGAGAGGCGGATCTTCGCGCCAGTAGCCTCTACGACACAGAAACCTTGGATGCCGAGCTCGCCGGCGTACGCCTCGCGGACGCCGACACGTCGGGTTCCAAGCTCAGCCACCCACTGTTGGGAATCAAGGAGCAAGGCAGATGAATCTAGTACTCGAGTTGTGGTGCCCCGACCTTCCCCAGACGTTTCGCCTGCTGCGCCTTTCGGGCTTCGATGCGATCTCCGAGTGCTTTGACTTCTCGTTGGAGTTCGCGCCTCCTGACAGTGAAATCGACGTGGACGCATGCCTCAAGCCAGGCACTCGGGCCGCGGTTGTATTCAAGCGCCACGGCGAGGTGATCCGGGTCATGCATGGCTGCTTGATAGAGCTCGAGCACAGGAGCGGGTCCGTAGCAGACCAAGACCAGAGCGCCTGCTGGGTCGCGCGCTTCGCTCCCCGCCTCTGGAGCTCAAAGTTCCATGTCCACACCGAAGTGCACGAGGGCACCTTGCAGGAGATTGTCGAACGCGTGCTCTGGCGCTCTGGACTCTACAAAGGCGTGGACTACGAGTTCAGGCTAGCGGAGCAGTACCCCACGCGCGAGTTTGCGCTCCAATATCGAGAGTCCGACTTCGCTTTCGTTTCTCGTCTGATGGAGCATTGGGGGATCGCTTTTAGCTTCGAACACGGCACGCGGGATCGCGTCATCTTCACGGATAGCAACCCCGCGATGTTGGACATCGCGTGCTGGCGAGGTCCCTCGCTCGAAAGTGGCGCCGAAGGGGACGCACCAGAGAACCCGAGTGCAGCCGCAGGAACCACGACGACCCTTCAGTTCACGCAGTTCGGCGGCAGCGAAGAGGCTGCCCCGAACTCGGTCGTGGAGCACACGAGGCGGACACAGCGGGTGCCAGCCCGCTTCGCCACCCAAGACTACAACTATCGCCTGCCTCACGTGCGCCTGGAAGCCGAGCACAGCGTGCACCCGGAGGGTGACGGCCGAGTTGTTGAGCACGGCCTACATCCGAAGCTGCCAGAGGAGGTGGCATACTTCGCTAAAATCCGCGCAGAATTAATTGGCTGCGGACGCACACTGCACCGAGGCACCACGGGTTCGCTCCTCATGCGCGCCGGCGGTTCGTTCCGCCTGCACCCTGACTCGGAAGGGTGCGACACGAGCCTCCTGGTCCACCGCGTCGAATTCCGCCTTCAGGGTGGCTTCAGCGCCCGCTTCTATGCGCAACCGCTGGACGTCACCTATCGCCCAGCGCTCCTCACCCCCAGGCCGAGCGTGGCCGGCTACTTGAGCGGCGTAATTCAGGGCGAAGACAGCGCCAGACCGAACCTCGACGAACAAGGCCGCTATCAGGTCGTGTTCAACTGCGAGGATCACAGGGCCGACGAACATCGCCCCGCCCGCCGCATGCGCATGTTGCAGTCCCACGCAGGCCCCAACTACGGCATGCACTTTCCGCTCAAACCGGGCACTGAAGTCGCGGTCGGGTTCATGAACGGAGATCCGGACCGGCCCTTCATCGCGGGGGCACTGCCGAATCCACTCACTCCAAGCCCCGTGCGGGCTGAACGCAGCAACGTCCGTCGCAACGTCATCCAGTCAATGAACGGTGTGCGCATCGAGCTAGACGACGGCAGGGGCTAGTTCGCGCGCGGGGCAGCAACCATTCATTCGCTCCCCTTCACTTCACCTGCAACGGAGGCATACGCGTCTTGAGTAGCAAGCGCACGAAGCGCTTCTCCAACTCTACGGCTCGCTGGGTCGCAACCTCCAGCTCTTGCTCGAGCCTGTGGATGCGCGCCTGCGCCAACACCTGGCAGTAGTCCAAGTCGCTACGGGCGCGATCTCGCTGATTCGCCAGACGGCGAATGGTCTGACTCGACACCGTGTATAACTCGCTCGTCACGGCACCATCCGGATGATGTGCGTCCCAACGGACGAGGAGCTCCGTGGGAGCATCGACGAAGTCATCCGGGAACCCTCGGGCGGGCGCAACGTCGCGTTGGGTCAACGAATTGTCCATACTTGAGTTTCCTTTCGGTAATGAACGGAACACCGTCGCTACCGCGCTCGAGCAAACGACTCACCTGAGGGGGAGGGCTCGAAGCGATACGCGCTGGATGCTCCATTATACGCTGAGCTCCCAGAGTTCTGGCCCGCGAACGTCCGCTGAATCGGACATTTTTTGTCGTAGTTTCCTGCTCTCGAAGACCCTTGAAGCAGCACTTCCACAGGTCAGTGTGAGCGAACGCTTGGCTGGCTCAGGATGACTCGTGCAGCGTCGGCGCGGTCAGCGAGTTTGGGGGTGAGGCGCGTTGTAGGGGCGTCGGTTGCCAAGGGGGGTGCACCCCGTTACGGTGGGCCATGATCGATCAAGCGCCCGCCGTAGAGGTCAGGCACTTGTACAAAGTGTTTGGCGATCATCCGAAGCGCGCCCTCGAAATGCTCGAACGAGGCGTGAGCAAAGCTGCAATCTTCGAGCGCACCGGGATGACGATTGGTGTCGAAGACGCGAGCTTCAGCGTTTCCCCGGGAGAAATCTTCGTGGTCATGGGCCTCTCGGGCTCAGGCAAGTCCACGCTGCTACGCATGCTCAATCGGCTGATCCAGCCGAGCTCCGGGCAAGTGCTGATTGAGGGTCAGGACATCACGGGGCTCAGCGAGCGCGATTTGATCGACGTGCGCCGCAAGAAAATGAGCATGGTCTTTCAGTCGTTCGCGCTCTTGCCGCACCTCAAGGTGTGGGAAAACGTCGCCTTCGGCCTCGAGATCGCCGGCGTCGAAAAGCAGAAGCGTCGGGAGCGGGCACTCGATGTACTCGAACAAGTCGGGCTGAAAGCGCAGGCCGAGAGCTACCCGCCTCAACTCTCCGGCGGCATGCAGCAACGCGTCGGCCTCGCCCGCGCGTTGTGCACCGAACCGGCGGTGCTCCTGATGGACGAAGCGTTCAGCGCGCTCGATCCGCTGATTCGCAGTGAGATGCAGGACGAACTGGTGCGGCTTCAGCGCCAGCACTCGCGCACCATCGTGTTCATCTCTCACGACCTCGACGAAGCGATGCGCATCGGTGACCGCATCCTCATCTTGGAGGCTGGGCGCATCGTGCAGCTCGGTACTCCCCATGAGATCCTGGACAACCCGGCAAATGACTTCGTACGCTCGTTCTTCCGCAATGTGGACGTCGCGAAATTCTATCGCGCGGGCGACGTCGCCACCCGCCACGACGAGCTGGTGATCGACGCTGCCGAGAGCGACGTTGCTGCTCTGCTCGAGCAGCTAGTTCAGGCGGAGCGGGACGTCGCGTACTTACGTGCCCCGAGCGGCGCCTTCACCGGGCTCGTCACCGAGCAGCGTCTGCGCGCAGCGCTCGCTGCGGGTCATGATCTCGACTCCGCGCTGCTCGACGTCACCAAGCTGGACGCAACCGAGCCCCTGGGCGACGTCGTGGCTCAGGTGGCGGACAGCCGCTACGCACTCCCCGTCTTGGACGAAACAGGGCGCCTCACCGGCGTGCTCTCCAAGCGCGAACTCTTGAAAGCGCTCGCGCGGGCGAGCTGAAGGAGCGGATGATGACTTCCGATGTCCCGGGGCGGTTGCCCATCGGGGATGCCATTTCACGCGCGGTGAGCTTCCTGCTCGCCCACTTTCAGCCGCTGTTCGATCGCATCGCGTGGTTCGTCGACGGGCTCACCAACGCGCTGCAGGTAGGGCTCTTGTGGCTCCCTGCCTGGTTCGTCACGGCGGCGCTCGTGCTGATCGCGCTGTGGCGCGTAGGCCTCGGGCTCGCGGCGTTCACCGCGGTGGCGTTCGCGTTCGTGGTGAGCCTCGGCCTCTGGCAAGAGACGATGGCAACGCTTGCGCTGGTGTTGTCGTCTACACTGCTCAGCCTGCTGATCGGCTTGCCGCTAGGCATTTGGGCCGCGCGCAGGGACTGGGTCGACCGAGCACTGCGTCCGGTGCTCGACTTGATGCAGACCATGCCTGCGTTCGTCTACCTGATCCCTGCGGCAATGTTCTTCGGCTTGGGGCGCGTGCCAGGCGCCATCGCGACCATCATCTTTTCGATGCCTCCAGCGGTGCGCTTGACGAACCTTGGGATCCGACAGGTGCCAAAAGAGATGGTCGAAGCCGGACTGGCGTTTGGTGCAACCCGGCGTCAGCTGCTCTTCAAGGTGCAAATCCCACAAGCGATGCCGTCGATCATGGCCGGTATCAACCAGAACATCATGCTCGCGCTGTCGATGGTCGTGATCGCCTCGATGATTGGCGCCGGAGGGCTTGGCAACTCGGTGTTGCGGGGCATTCAACGCCTGGACGTCGGGCTCGGCTTCGAAGGCGGGATTGGTGTGGTGCTGCTCGCCATCGTGCTCGATCGCATCACCCAGAGCTTTGGCAGTGGACCGAGGGAACCGCTGCGCGCACGTCTTGCGGCGCTATTTACCAGCGCACCTCACCCCCAAAAGAAGGAGGACGCGTCGTGAAGTCACCCCTCGGCAAGTTGAAGCACGCGCTATTCGTCGTGCTTGCAGTGCTCGCGCTCGGGTACGTGGCACGCTTCGGCGGCGGAACCGTGACTTCCCCGGAGCCTGCGGCGGAGGCTGCCGCACCTAAGGGCAGCGCGAAGCCCGAGGCAACGGCGAGCGAGTCTGGAGTCGCCCCCAAACCGGCCAATGCCGCATGGAAACGCAAGGTGCGCATCGGGTGGACCGCTTGGGCCGACGCGGAGTTCGTGACGAACCTGGCCAAGCGCATCCTCGAGGAGCGCATGCACTACGACGTCGAGCTGGTGATGGCGGACGTCGGGATCCAGTATCAGGGGCTCGCCGACGGCAGCCTCGACCTGATGCTCATGGCGTGGCTCCCGAAGACCCACGCCAACTACTGGAAGAAGGTGGCAGGTAAGGTCGTGAACCTTGGGCCGCTCTACACTGGCGCGAAGCTGGGGTGGGCGGTGCCGGACTACGTCCCGAAAGCTCAGGTTGCGTCACTGGCAGACCTGAAGAAGCCTGGCGTGGCCGAGAAGTTGAGCGGGAAGATCCAAGGCATCGATCCCGGGAGCGGTCTGATGCAAGTCTCCGAACAGGCGCTCAAGGACTACGGCCTCAAGCAACAGCTGGTGTCCTCTAGCGGCGCTGCGATGACCGCGGCGCTGGACCGCGCGATCCGCCGCAAACAGTGGATCGTCGTCACCGCCTGGAGCCCCCACTGGATCTTCGCCAAGTGGAAGCTGCGTTACCTCGAGGATCCAAAGGGTGCGTTCGGCGCGGCAGAGCGGGTCCACGCCTTGGCGCGCCAAGGCTTCGACAAGGACTACGACCCGAAGCTGGTGGGCTTCTTCACGCGCATGTTCCTGCCCCTGAGCGAGCTCGAGGCGGCAATGCTGGAAGCGAGCAACAGCAACGTGGAAAAAGCCGTGGACCACTACGTGGAAGAACACGGACCACGCATAAACTACTGGATCAGCGGAACGTCACCCACCAGCGGTTGATGGTTTGGGGGGGAGGCGCGCTTGAGCCAGGCGCCCGTGACGGGAACGATGTACACTCGGGAGACAGCGACCGCGAGACGAGCCCCGAATGAAGACAGCGCGCCTCACTTCCGTCCTCCTCCTCGTCCTGAGCCCCTGCGTCGCAGTTACGGGCTGCGTGATTTCCAAGAGCTCAGACAACGGCTTTGGAGGCGGCCCCGGAGCCGGCGGCAGCGCGAGCGGGGGACAGGCGGCCGGCGGCAACACGGCTGCAGGCAGCAGCTCTGGCGGCAGCAGCTCAGGCGGTGGCAGCGCCGGAACCGGAGCGGTGACTTCCGTTGGCGGCAGCGGCGGGGGCGCGCAGTTTCAGGCGTGCGGCGCTGAGCTGCCGCGGCTCGAAGCGGGAGGCGATGTTTTCGACTGCGGCGGCTCCGGTGAGATCCTCGAGGATAAAGGCCGCCCTGACAATCGCGTCAACTTCGTGATCTTGGGGGACGGCTACACCGCGGACCTGTTGGACACGCTGTTCATGGAGCACGTGAAGAACCTGCTCTACAACACCGAGCAAGGCTACCTGACGGAGCTTGGGGAGCCCTATCGTCGCTACTGGAGCTACATCAACATCTGCGCGTTGAAAGTGCCGAGCAACGACGCCTGCGTAGATGACGCGGACACTGGGCAACTGTGTGACACCGCGTTCAACGGACGGGGCGACGACACCTCCCGCCTCGGCATCGTGAACAACAGCCTCGTGCATAGCGCGGTCGCAGCCCTGATGCCCTCGAACATCGACGTGGACTGGGAGGCGGTGACGCTGAATGCCGGCCCAGACAACTGGTGGGCGAGCGGTGGGGAGGTGATGGTGTGGAGCGGCGGCTATTCCCCGCAGAAACACGCATCGAGCCAGGGCATTCACGAAGGTGGGCATACCTTTCATGGCCTCGCCGACGAGTACGCCTATTTCAACCCCAACGCGGACTGCACCAAAGCCGTGGAGCCCAACGTGACCACGGACCCAAGCGGCGCGAAGTGGTCCGAGTGGATCGACTTCGATCAGACGCCAGGCACCGGCACCCAGGGCGTGTACGAAGGCGGCCGCTACTGCACGCAAGGCATCTATCGGCCCTCGACCAACTCGCAGATGAATCAGCTGCCCGACTACTTCAACATGCCGTCGCAGCAAAAGATGATTCACGACCTCTACGCCATCGTGCGGCCCATCGACGCACACACGCCGAACGACACCACGTTGGTCGATCCCGGTGTGCTCCAAGTCCGCCTGGTGGACGCGAGCGTGCTCAAGGTGGAGTGGCTGGTGGACGGCGAGAGCCTGACGGAAGACGGCGGTGAGTGCTTCGACCTCGCTTTGCTGCCGAGCGGCGAGCACAGCGTGGTGGCACGCGCCTACGACGACACACCTTGGGTGAGAGACAGCCGTGACGACCTGGAGCAGTCCGTGACCTGGACGGTGAGCATCCCATGAACAAGAAGCACCTCAAGCTGCTCCTCGGTGGCGCCCTCGCGGCGTTGTGCTGCGCGTTCGTGGGCACTCTCCTCGCGGAACCAAGCGACGACGCGCAGTCGCCTTTACAGAGCGCACCAAGCATCGCCGAGCGCGTTCAGGCGCACCCGATGACCCCCGCCAGGCAGCGCCTGAACGATCAGCGGCGCCTCTTCACCCGTGTCGATCAGGCACTAGCGCGCAGCGATTTCACTGAGGCACGGCGCTTGCTCGCCCGTCACGACACCGACTTCAGCGAAACCGACGCCTGGCAAGATTGGCGCGCGGGCTACCATGCGCTCACAGATTGCCTGGAGCACCCGGGGGCCGAATCCACTGCCGCAGGGCAACGCTTCGTCGACGAACAGCGTGGCTCCACACTACGCCGCCGCGTGCGCCGCGCCTGCTTGAAGTAGGCGGGGTCAAGCGATGGCAGTCTGAGCCATGGCTTGCTCGAGGCTCCAGTCGTCCGGAATCCACTCGAACGCCTCGGTCTCATCATTGAAGCGCAGCCGACGGTCCGGTCCCTTCTCAGCGCTCCAGCCGTTGGCCAGCGCCCAGCGCATAGCACGTGCGTAGTCCCGAGGCCGAACCTCCAGATCAATGACCTCGACGCGCAACACGTAGCGACCACCCGACTTTCCCATGAGGAACGGGACCCCAGAGTTGCACTCGCAGCACTCCTTCCGGTGCCACATGAACTCCACGCCATCGACGACGAGCCTGCGAGTCCCCTTCTTCGGCCAAGCCATGAAGCAGCGTAGCACACCGCTGGAGCGAGACCACGGGGCAACGTCGACAACGCAAACCGGGTCGGGTACCAAGGGTCCGACGGTGTAACTTGCGGGCA
>JACKEB010000027.1 GCA_020633205.1 Polyangiaceae bacterium | reverse complement strand
CCTTGAGCGCTGCCGCCCTGAGCGCTGCCGCCCTGAGCGCTGCCACTCGAGCCGCCGCTGCCCGCTTCGCCACCAAAACCGTCGCCCAGCGTCTTGCCGCCGCACGCTCCCAAGAAAGCCAAACTAAGCCAAACCGCACGCTTCATGGGTGGAGAATACACCGCGAACCCAAACCGCGCATGACTCGCGTTTGGCAGTTTCCATACGAGTACCTGGAGACCTTGCTCCAGATTGCCTCATGCCAGCCGAGCGCCGCGACCCGTTCGCGCTTGCGGGCTCTCGGCGGAGCGCGCACCGTCTGGTCCGTGGGTCGCGAACGAGAACTGCGCATTCGCGCAAACGGTGTTGATTTCGCCTACCTAGAGTCCGGTCGAGGCAAGCTGGTGATTCTTGCGCACGGCTTTCCCGATACGGCGCACACCTGGGACTGGCTGCGACCACGTATAGCTGAGCGCGGCTATCGGGTCGTGGCTCCATTCATGCGCGGGTATTACCCTACGGAAATTCCAAAGGACGGCGCCTATGACAGCGACACGCTTGGCCGCGATCTGATCGGCTTGATCGAGGCGTTTGGTGAGGAGCAGGCGATTCTAGTCGGTCATGACTGGGGCGCCAGCGCCGCGTACAGCGCCGCGGGGCTGGTTCCCGAGCGGGTTTCGCGCCTGATCACTACGGCGGTTCCTCATCCGGGGGCGATCCAGCCCAGTTTGAAGCTGCTCTGGCGTGTGCGTCACTTCTTCAGCTTGAGTACCTCCGGGGCTCCCGCCCGCGTGGCGCAGAATGACTTCGCTGAGATCGATGAGCTCGTGCAGCGTTGGTCGCCGACCTGGTCGGTTCCTCGCGGAGAATTCGCTGAGGTGAAAGAAGCCTTCAGGCAGCCGGGCTGCCTGGACGCGGCGCTTGGGTACTATCGGGCGCTTTCCCCTCTCCCCCCGAAAGGCCATCGTCGGCCGATTGAGGTTCCGAGCGTGGGCATTGCGGGCGCGGATGACCCGATCCTCGAGCCGTTTCGCTTCCATCAAGCTGCCCGGATGTTCCGAGCTGGCTACCGGGTGCTCTACGTTCCAGGGGGACATTTTGCCCATCGGGAGCACCCTGAGGCGTTTCTAGCGGCCTTGAACCGGGCGCTGGACTGGACGCCTGGCCAGCTCGATTGATTGATCGCCTGGGTGCTTATCGAACGGCCGTTTGGTATGCTGCCCAGGTGAGGCGACGATACGGCTTTTCTGCGGTTCTCTCGGTGCTTGCCCTGAGTTCGGGCCTGGTGGCTTGTGGGGAGGACGCGCCGAGTGCCCAGGAACCGAGCGTTGACGGTGGAGGCGATGCTGGTGAGGCGGAGCTGCCTCCCAAAGCCGATCTCGTTTCCGCGGTGAACCCAATGATCGGAACTGGAGGTGTTGGGTTCGGAGTCGGTTCTGCCTATCCCGGACCCACCCTGCCGTTCGCGATGATTCACGCAGGCCCCGACACGAATACGGCGAAGTTCGATGGCTTGGGCTTCTATCACTGCGCCGGCTACCACTACGGCGATCCCTTGATTGAGGCCTTCAGCCTGACCCACGCCTACGGCACCGGCGTGGCGGACTACGGGACCTTCGGGCTCATGCCGCTGGTGCTCACGAGCGGTGCGGCGCTTGGGGCCGAGGTGAGGTCCGAGGAGGGCTACGCGAGCACGTACTCTGGTGAAGTCGCTCAGCTCGGCTACTACTCCGTCGACCTGGAAGGTGGACGCAAGGTCGAGATCACGTCCACGCGCCGCGCGGCGCTGTTTCGCTTCAGCTTTCCTGAGTCGGGTGATCCGCTAGTCTTGCTCGACGCCGAACACACGGTGGGTGACGGCAAGAGCGCTGGTGGCGACGTCCAGCTGACCGGCTCGGACATTTCCGCCCGGATGCACAACCTGGGCGATCTAAGCGATCGCTTTGGGGGCTTCGAAGTCTACATGCGGGGCACCTTCGACGTCGCTCCAAGCGAGGTCGGCGTCTGGGACGAAGCGGGCATGCACCCAGCTGAGTCAAGCGCAGCGGGTATCGATGTCGGGGGCTGGGCGCGCTTCCCGGCGGGCACACGCGAAGTCTACCTGCGGGTCGCGATCAGCTTCGTCGACGCAGAAGGCGCGCAGAAGAACCTGCAAGCCGAGCTTCCGAATTTCGACTTCGATGGCGTGCGTACCCGCGCAGTGGAGGCTTGGCAGCCGATTTTCGACGGCTACGAGGTGTACACCGCTGACGCGACTGACACCGAGACCGTCGCCACGAGCGTCTATCACACGTTCACGATGCCCAGCCTGATGAGCGACGTCGACGGTCGAGCCCGGGGTGTGGCTACGGAAGCCGAGCCGCTCGGTCCCATCATTCAGCCAAGCGAAGAGCACTACAGCGATTTCTCCTTGTGGGACACGTACCGCACGTTTCACCCATGGTTCATGCTTGCGGAGCGGCCCGAAGCCGGGCTCTTCGCGCGCTCCCTGGTGCGCCTTGGAGAACAAGGCGGAGCCATCCCGCGTTGGGCGCTGGCGAACGGCGACGTGCACAGCATGATCGGATCCCCTGGGGAAATCGTGCTCGCGGAGAGCGCGCTCAAGGGCGTCGACTTCGACCAGGCGAAGGCTTACGCGCTGTCCCGAGTATCTGCCGTAGGGAAACAACCTGGCGCTATGGGCGGACGCGGTAGCATCGAGTCGTATATGCAGTATGGCTTCGTACCGTCGGATATGAGCAGCGGCTCTGTATCCCGCACCCAGGAGTACGCCACCGCCGACGCAGCGCTCGCTCATTGGGCGGAGGCCATGGGCAAGACCGAGGACGCCAGCACCTTCGCCGCCCGTGCTGATAGTTGGCGGGCTCTATATGACGCTGACAGTGGCTTCTTCCGCGGCAAGAACAGCGATGGCAGCTGGGCCGCGATGGGCCTGCCCACGGTACAGTCGGATATGTACACCGAGGGTAACGCCTGGCAGTACTTGTGGATGATCGGCCACGATCCGGCGGGGCTCGCGGAGCAGCTCGGAGGAGAAGAAGCCGCAAAGACGCGCCTACGCGAGTTCTACGATAGTAGCCGCGAGGAAACGCCTGTGCTCGGCGTGCGCAACTACTACTGGCACGGCAACGAACCGAATATCCTCGCTCCGTGGTTGTTTGCAGCCTGGGGTGACCGCACGTCCACCCGCGACTTCGTGCATTGGGTGATCGACGAGATGTACGGCACTGGTCCCGACGGACTGGCGGGCAATGACGACGCTGGTACGTTGTCTTCTTGGCTGCTGTTCGCCAGCGTGGGCCTCTACCCGGTGAGCGGCACCGATCGCTACATCGTGGGCGCACCCCGTTTCCAGAAGGTGGTGGTCCACCGTCCGGGAGGCGACCTCACGGTGGAGGCGAGCCGCGATCCGCGTCAAGGTGCGATCACCAGCGTGACCCTCGACGGTACGCCCATCGAGGGTCCCTTCGTGACCCACGGCGCGCTCCGCGGTGAACACGTGCTGCACTTCGAGGTCGGAGACTGAGACGCCCTAGTCGTTGTTCCACGCGGGGCCGGGTGGCACGGGCGTGTTCACTTTCACACCAGTGGCGACCTGGAGCACTTGGTTCAATTGATTCGTCAGGTACTCCGTCAGGAGCTCTTCCATTGCCGACAGATCTAGGTTGCCGGCGGCGTCGGCGGCGTCGGCCTGCTCGAGAGCGCGGTAGTACCGTCTCTTGTTGGCTGTGATCTGCTCAGGTATCGTTACCTTGCCGGGCAGCAGGTAGCCGGTCCGAACACACAACACGAGATAAGATGCAGCACGCGAAGTTCTACCGTTTCCGTCCGGGAACGGATGAATCCAGTTGAGCCGCCACATCACATACGAAGCGAGATGCAACGCGGAATCGCTGTCCCAGCGATCGTTGACATAGTCGCACATCTCTTCCATCAGACCCTGAACCTCAGGCCACGCGGGGGGCGCATGAGCGGAGCCTCGGATCTCGATATCTTTCGTCCGAAGTGCGCCAGGCGAGGGCATCAATCCTTCGATCGCGACCGCGTTGAGCTTGCTTAGCGTTGAGACACGTAACCTGAAGCGTGGCGGTGGGCTAAGCGCGTCACGCACCAAACTCTTAAGCAGATCGAACTGGGCGATCGCATTCTGTGCCTCAAGTGGAGCCTTCTGCTCCTCTGTGAGTTCCTGGAACGGCTCGTCCGGCTTGAGCTTGCTCTCTCGCTCAGTCATTGCGCGGCGGCGTCTGCGCTGCTGCTTCGCTCACAATCGCCCGAGTGACGAATTGGTTCTCAATGTTGGCGTTGCCGAACGCAAAACTCTCTCGTTGTTGTGCGTGGTCCTCGGCAGTCATCGTCACGGAACGGGCGGCTTCGATGAGTTGTTCTAGTTGATCAGACATATCGGCGGCTCTCCGGAGCAGTCAGTCTGACCTGAACGAGTGAGCAAGACCACAAATCACCAATGCCACTGCTAACTGGTTGAAATTCGGATCCATTTTGGAGACTGAGACGCTACTCCGCGCCGCCCAGCGGCAGGGTCACGTCAACGAACACGACGTCGTTGGTGGCTGGCAGCTCAAAATCCTGGGTGACGATGTACACGGGGCCGTCGTCGGTGTTCGGATCTGGAGTGGCATACAGCGGGACGCTGATGCGGTATTTCCCTGCGGGAGCGCTGTGCACGTCGTGGCAGGTGCAGCCATCAGGCGCATTGGAGAAGGTGTAGACGTTGCCCGCCCAGGTGTCCTCGAGAGAGTCGTTGCTCGTCACCTCCAGGCGACTCCAGGGGCACGCGCCACAGGCGATGCAGCCCTGGTAGTTGTCGCAAGAAGCCGTGCAATCGCCTGAGCGACTCAAAGCGTTCACGTAGCCGTCGCTACAACTCGAGAGTGAATAGTTCAGGCTGCAATCCTGCTGGATGTACACAGGATAACCCGGATCCGAGTTCGTGAAGACGAAGGTCACCGGGTACGGCCCTTGTCGCATAGTTTCCACGCGGCATTCATTCGGCATCCCACCAGCGCCGCCGCTAGCCCCGCTGCCGCCGACGGCGCCGCTGCCGCCCTCTGCCCCGCTGCCACCCTGGGCACCAGTGCCGCCGGAAGCTCCGTTGCCTCCAGTGGCGCCGCTGCCTCCCGAAGCACCGCTGCCGCCAGTGCCAGCGTCACCACCGCTGCCACCCTCTCCCCCACTAAAAGAACTGCCACCGCATGCGATGGCCAGGCACGCCGACGATACGAGAATGAACACACGCTTCATGAATGACTCCAAGCTTTCGTGGTGTGGAAAAGCAAGCGGTGTGCCGGTGACACGGACTCGCAGAAAGACGCCCTTTGCGCGGACATTCGCGACGGAGTGTGCCGCCAGGTGAGCCAGATCGCGCCATTCCGATCCTAGCCCTTGTGCGGCGCCCGTTCGCTTATTTGGAGGAAGACGGAGCTTCTGTCAGCTGCGTCGCCTGGCGCATCAAGAGGGGAGAGACGAGCGCGGCGCCGAGGTTCAGCATCACGAACCAGCTGAGCGTCGTGGCGGCGATCGCCGAGACACCGTGCTCTCCCGTTGCGAAGCCGGCCAAGAGTTCCAGCGCGACGGCGTCACGAGTACCAATGGCGCCTGGAGTGAGCGGCATCGCCGCCACCATCATCAGCACGGGTACGTAGGCCAGCGCCGCCCCGGGGGGGACCCACACCCCAAAGAACGAAAACACGAGCCAGGTGCTCAAGAACAGCAGGCCCACGTGGGGTATCCGCACGGCAATGGCCTTGAGGTGTCCCCTGACACCGATTTCGACCAACGGCGCCGTCGCTTGCCAGCGTGAGAGGAAGCGCGCGCCCCACTTCAGTAGCGCGAAGTACGCCAATCCGCCGAGAGCCGCCACGCCCACTACCGGCGCGAGCCAGGGCACTTGGTCCCCGTTGAACGGAAGCGCAAGAGCACACAACAAGAGCAGCCCTGCGAGGTTGGTCCCATAGACCAGCAGGGTTGCACCGGCCACGCGCCAGAGCGGCGCCGAGTAGCGCTTGGAGATCACGTAGGTCAGCCACGCCTGCCCCAGATTGTGGTTGAGCATCGACGGGAGGTAGCTTGCCCCGCGGATAATCAGCATCTCGCGGAAACGAATCGGGCACACCGTCTTGCGGTACACGTACGTCGTGGCGTAGCTATCAGCTACCAGGCTCAGCATCTGCATCACCCAGGAGAACAGGAAAAAGACGAAGAAATTCGTCTGTCCCAGCGCCCCCTTGAGCTGCTGCCAACCCGAGCGATGCAGCACCCATCCAAGCAACACGACTGCCAACCCGAAGGGCAGCGCCGTGCGCCACCACGGCTTCTTCGCTCCGCGAAATCCTCCTGGATTGGGAGCGTCTTCGGACTCGCCGGTCGAGGCTGGAACAGATTCGGACGGACTCATTTGCGGATCACGAGCGGCTGGGCAGTCTCTATAGCGCACCTGTAAGGCCATGACCCCCACCGTCTCCCCCGGATCAGCGCAGCGCGTCGTGGTCGTGGAGTGTTAGTCGAGGAGCGCGACGCGTGCGCTTCGCGTTTCACTGAAACGTCGTGAAGCGCCTGCGCGCGGAGACGCGATCCAGCCAAATCTAGCTTGAAACAACCAAGCTGCAGCATGCGGATTTTGGGGGGAGGAGCGCCGGCTGACACCTGGTGACAAAAAGTTCGAACTGTCGGCCGTTGCAGCTTCAACGAAACCAACAGTTCAAGTACCGTCGCTCACGATGCGCACAGTTTACGCGGGGTTGGTGGTCGCGGCGTGCACGTGGTCGGGCGCTGCGCACGCAACGGAGCCGTGGTCGGACCCGGATCCAAGGGCCGATCAGGAGCGGACGGAGTTTGGTGACTACGGGCTCAAGCTTGGAGCCGAGTACCGCGCGGTCGGTCTGTACATGAACCCCGTCGATCTCAACGGCACGAAGAATCGCCGCGCGTCTTGGGCGGAGCATCGCGGGCGTTTAGACACCAGCGTTGACTACAAAGAGAAGGTTCGCTTCGTGCTCTCCATGGACCTGCTGGATGGCACGCTGTGGGGCGACAACGGCACGTTCGGCGGAAGCCCCTCCACAGTCACGGGTTCCACCGTCGCCGCATCGAATCCCAACAACGCGAAGGTCGGAGTGGGTTTCCGCGGGGGAGACGATCAGCTCGATCCCGACAACTACGGTTACGTTCTGGTCCCCAACGATGCGGTGTTCGTCCGTCATGTGTATGGCGAGTTGAATCTGCCCATCGGTCTGTTGCGCATCGGTCGTCAGCCAACCAGCGACGGTGCGAACGTCCTCGTCAACAGCGGTCGCAGCTTCGCGAACCGCTTTGGCTACGCGAATCGGGGCGACTACACCGACCGCGTCTTGTTCGCGACGAAACCCCTTGAAGGGTTCAAACCTGAGGAGCAGCGAGACCGCAGTCGCGATCGAGGGCTGTTCTTCATCACCTTCTACGATCGCGTCGTGGGTCACGACCCGCAGCTGTTTGGCGACGACTATCACTCGCTCGGCTTCGTGGTGCGCATGCTGCGTCCCGAGCCGACGCAACGGCAGTCGCTTGAGGTGCAGGCGAACTATGCGCACCGCTGGAGCAGTGAGTACGACACGAACACCAACGTGCTCGGCTTGCGCACGATCTTCAACGTCGACAAGTTCACGATTGGCTTCGAGGGCAACGGCATCCTTGGGCGCACCCGTGAAGTCAGCGAAGCGTTGGCGCTGATCAACAGTGACCCGATCATTCGCCAGCGGGTGAGTCAGTGGGGCGGTCGCGCGGTTGCACGCTGGGACGAACCGAAGTGGACCGCCTATCTGGAGTTCGACTACGCGTCGGGAGATCGCGATCCCAACCCAGGCACGGATCTCACTCAGATGCTTTTCTCCGAGGATACGAATGTCGGCCTGCTGATGTTCGAGCGGATCTTGGCGTTCGAGAGCGCCCGGACGGCAGCTGCAGGTGTCGAGCTCCTACAGCGCCTTGGTGCATCGACGTTCCCGAGTGAGCGTACGGACACCGAGGGGTCATTCACCAACGCGCTGGCAATCTTCCCGCAGTTCGACCTGAAGCCGAAGGACAACCTGCTCTTCCGCGGCGGCGTCCTGATGGCTTGGGCGCCGGACGGTCTCGTGGATCCGATTCAGTCGCTGCGTTTCCGCGATGGCGTCGCGATCGAAGACGACTTGGTGAACTACAACGGTGGTAAGCCGGGCAACTTCTATGGCGTCGAGCTCGACGGTCGCTTCCAGTGGAAGTTCGAAGAGCATTTCTACTTCGATCTAGAGAGCGCCATCCTGTTCCCCGGGGATGCGTTCTACGACGAGAATGGCCAGGCGGCGCGCAGCGTCTTGGTTCAAGGTCGCAGCACGTTCCTGTTCTAGCAGGACGCCGAAAAACTACGGAGACGGGACACCAAGCCGACGTTGCTCGGAGTCATGACGCTCTCGGTCATGCTCAGCGGCGGAGGTGCGCTCGAGCAAACTTCTCGCGTTCCCCTTGCGCGTGGTTCTGCTTTGCTCCAGACTCCGCGGGCGTGCGCACGCGCACACGTATTGACCAAGGCAAGACCATGGCCCACATCCCAACCACCCACTCGAGTTCCCACCTCGAGTCGCCCTGTTGTCGCCTGCTAGGCGCACGGGCGGTTAGCGCTACCAGCCACGCGAGTGGTTCGGCGGAGCTCCATGCGGTGTTCGTTGGAGGGCTGAGCGGGTTCGACCGAGCCGGCATGCTGACTCTCAGCCGCCGTCCGAGCTACGCCAGCCTCTGCGTGTGGCCCGTATCGCTGTAACCGCGCGCCTGCGGTTCTTCGTATTTACTTGTAATCCTCGCTAGTTGGGCGCTTCGGCGCGCCTGCTGGCGCTGGTTCTGAAGCGAAGACCCAAGTGCCGCGCGGCATTGCGCTCGAGGACCCGGGATTGCGCTCGTCAGCGCGCCCGGCTCCCGTCTCTGGCGGCGCCCGAAAGGGCGCTGCGAGGCGGAGCTTTGTCCTTACAAATTATTTCTCTGTGGAATTTATGAAAATGGAGTCTTGTCATGACTCGTATCAAACAAAGGACGCCCACCAACAAGACGAGCCCCCTGGCTCGAGCCTCGAAGACTCGGAATTTTGGCATTGTCGCTCACGTTGACGCCGGCAAGACGACGCTCACCGAGCGTATCTTGTACCAGGCTGGGCTGCTTCACCGCGTGGGTGAGGTTCACGACGGAAACACCGTTACGGATTCGGATCCCCTCGAGCGCAAGAAGGGCATCACCATCAACGCCGCTAGCGTGAGTTGCGAGTGGCGGACGCATCGTCTGCAGCTCGTGGACACCCCGGGACACGTCGACTTCGGTGCTGAGGTAGAGCTCAGCCTGCGGGTGCTCGACTCTGCCGTTGTCGTGCTCGATGCCGTTGCTGGCGTGGAGCCGCAGACGGAGAGCGTTTGGCGGCAGGCGGATCGCTATCGGCTGCCGCGACTCTGCTTCGTCAACAAGCTGGACCGCGCCGGCTCCGACTTCGAACGCGCCGTGAGCGAGCTGGAAGCACACTTCGGGGTGCGGTGCGTCGTTGTCACCAAGCCCGAGCTTTTCCCCGATGGGATCTTCGCGCTCTACAAGGTGTTGGACGATGCGTGGGTTGGTCGACCGATTGGACCCGATCACCGCCCGCCCAGCATTCACCGCGAGCGTGCCATTGAAACCCTAGCAAACTTCGACGACGAAGTGGCGCGCCTCTACCTTGAGGAAACGGAGGTGCCGGGTGAAGTGTTGCGTCGCGCCTTGCGTGACGCGACGCTCGCCGGGCACGTCGTGCCGGTGCTAGGCGGCGCGGCGTACAAGAACCTGGGTGTGCCCGAACTCTTGGACGCCATCGTCGACTACCTGCCGGCACCTGACGAACGTCCGGCAGTCGTCGGCTCGGAGCCCTCCAGCGGCGCAAGCGCCAGTCGCGAGCGCAGTGATGAGGAACCCCTCGCGGGTCTGGTGTTGAAGAAGCTCCATGATGGTTTCGGACAGCTCGCGCTGGTCCGACTCTACGCTGGGCGACTTCGCGCTGGCGACAAGCTGTGGACTTCTCAGGCACCTCGAGGCGCTCGGGTGGGACGCTTGGTGCGCGTGTTTGCGGACCGCCAAACGCCGATCGAAGTCGCTCACGCGGGTGACATCGTCGGAGTCGGTGGGCTGGAGCTCGCGCCTGGGGACACGATCTCCAGCCTCGAGGCACCCATTGAGCTGCCCCGGCCTGTGCTGCCGGAGCCGGTCGTGCGCGTCGCGCTTTCGCCCAATCAGCAGAGCGACGTCGAACGTCTCGGCGTGACGCTCGCGCGGCTCACCCAAGAGGACCCAGCCCTGCGTCTGGAAACGGACCCGGAGACGGGTCAAACGCTGCTCGCCGGCATCGGTGAGCTACACATCGAAGTCGCCGTCGAGCGCCTTCGAGAACGCTACCGTACGGAAGTCAAAGTGGGACCACCTCGTGTGGCCTACCGCGAAGCCCTCACTCAGGAGGTGCGTCATGAGTTCAAACTCTCAAAACAGTCAGGCGGACCTGGTCAGTACGCTCACGTGGTACTCCTGGTGGGACCCGCTAGCCCCGGCACTGGGCTCGATTTCGAGGACCAATCTCGCGGCGGCGTGGTGCCGAGCCAGTATGTCCCTGCGGTGCGGGCTGGCGTTGAAGCGGCGATGACCTCGGGTCCCCTGCTCGGATACCCAATTGAAGACGCTCGCGTCGTGCTCGTCGATGGCTCGAGTCACAGCAACGACTCCAACGACTTCGCGTTTCGTTTGGCAGCGCAGAAGGCGTTCCGCGAGGCCGCAAGTCTCGCGGGGCCGGTGCTGCGTGAGCCCCTCATGCGCCTCGAGGTGCTCGTCCCGGAGAGCCACTTGGGAGACGTGATCGGAGATCTGAGTCGTCGTCGCGGTCAGGTGCTCGAGCTGGGAGAGAAGAGCGGAGTGCGCTGCGTCAGCGCAGTCGCTCCCCTCGCGGAGCTCTTCGGTTACGCCGGGAGCTTGCGGTCTCTCAGTCAGGGACGTGGCAGCTTCAACATGCGTCTCGACAGCTACGCGGAGGTTCCGGCGCTGCTTGGCGAGGCCCTGAAGAGGCGCGCCGTCTGACCTAATAACTAGTCGCCCCCGGTTTTCCGATGCCAGTTCGGGAACGCCGGGGGCGGCGCCTTTTGTTTGCCCGCTTTTGTTTGTTGGTGTTACCCGGCGGAAGCAGTGCTGTCGAATAGCAACCTGCCAACGATCAAGCCTTGGGAGAGTTCCAGGGTGACGCGCTCTCGGGTGCCCTCGATCTCGCCGTCGCGTATGACCACCACGCGATAGGTGTGCGCCTCCTTCGGCTCCTCCAAGAGCCAGGCTTCCAGCCACTCGAGCAGGCGCTCCTTGCTGGTAATGGGTTGGTCGTCGATGCTGAGCAAGATGTCGCCGTCGAGGAAGCGCAAACGCTCGAGCAGGCTTTCTCGCTTGATCTTGGACAGCTTCACGCCTTTGTGACCATCGCTGTCCTCAGCATCGCTGAGCTCCACGCCTTTGAGCAGCTTCTTGCCGCGGCTTTTCAGTGCCTTGACGGTGAACCCTTCTAGAGTTGCGCTGAGGGGTGAATCCACGCGGATCCCTTCCGCGATCTCCAGGGGCACCCCGCCGCCGGTAACTCCCTGCGGCGGCGCGTTCGGCTCAGGCGCCGGACGGCTGTTCTCACCCCCCTCGGCCAACTCGAGCGCACCGCCTTTGGAGCCGGCCTGGGATTCACGCACGCCCGGATTGATAGCGATCGAGCACACTCCGCCGCCGCTCGAAAACGTCACGCGGTCCCACTCGATCTTACTGACGCGGTAGCCGCCTATCGTCTCACCTACGTGTTTTATTTCCGCGGGGCTATCATAGTCGACCGCGACGCTGGTGGTGGGGTCCTCGTCGTCGTGGGTGATCGCCCGCACCACCAAGCCTCCGCAGGGCCCACTTGGCCGATGCTTGACTGAGCCGTGGCTCCGCTTGGGAGTGGGCGGAGCCGCAGTGGGTAGGTCGACCGCGGCGCGCTGCTTCGGCTGCAGCTCCGGATTGGGCCTCGCCTCCGGATTCGGCTTCGCCTCCTTGGGCGGCCAGGATTCATCGAGAGGCGACGCAGTGTGCGAGTCGCTTGCACCACTCGCGGAGACCTTTGTCTCGGAGCTAGGCGCTTCAGCTGGGCCTTCGGGCTCTTCAGGTTGACTCCGCGCGACGTAGCCGATCAGCAAGAGCACCGGGATAGCGCCCAGACTGACCCACTTGATCACGCGATCGAATCGGGCGGGAGAGAGCGGCATGGTGACTTCCTAGCTGCGCGCGTCGGCCCTGCGACTCATGAGCCGCGCCAGGCGTACTACGCCGCACCCAGCGATGCGAAGCGTGTGCCACTGAGCACGTTGTTCGGCAAGGGTCAGGGATGGATGGCGAAAGTCCACGGGTCTACGCAGGATTCTGGTTTCGACACAGTGTCGGTCCGCAGACCTACACCGTGTCCGCGACAGGGTTGGTTTGTCAGCTTGGCGGAAAGCTCCAGCCAACCCCACTGAGAGTGACAGTTTGGCCCTCAATTCGCGGGTGACTCCGCGCATTCGCGATGTAGGCTCCCGCCACCGTGACCGCCGAGGCAATCAAGCCAGGAGTGGTGCTGGTTGCGCGTTACCGAATCGACGGGGTCGATGAAGCGGAGAACGCGTTTCAGGCCACCGATCTGAGAACGAACTCCCCAGTCGTGCTTTATCGCATCGACGATCGTGAGGCCGACGCGTTGGAGAGCGTCGTCGGGTTCCACGGTCCCGATTTGCTCGAACTCGTGGAGGTCGTGCGCCTGGGCGCCGATCACCTGGCTGCGTGTGAGCCGGCCAGCGGCGCGACCTTGAGTGACGCGGTAAGCGAACGCGGCTCCCGCTCCGCGGTCGAAGGTGTCCGCTTGATGCTGCCGATCGCTGGCACCCTCGCACACCTTCATCGCAGCAACGCGATCCACGGCTCCGTTACCCCGCAAACCGTGCTGCTCGGCAAGCGCGCTCGTCTCGCTTTTCGGCCCGGCCGCCGCGGACCATCGGCGTTTCGTTGTCCGGAGCGCAACGCGGGGGGTGGTCCTTCCGCACGCGATGATGCGTGGGCTCTCGCAGCGTGCCTCTACTACACGCTGGTGGGAGAGCCCCCAACGCGCTCGGGGATCGGCGCGCCGGATGAACTGTATCTGGCCGGAATCGAAGATCAGCAGCTGCGGGCGATTCTGTTTCAAGGTCTTGCGACGGCGCGCGTTCAGCGCGTTGCCAGCGCCGAACCGCTGCGAGCTGCCCTTGAGCAGTGGCTTGCAGCTCAAGAAGGTGGCGGCGACGCCACCGCGAATCCTCTAGGCGGGAAGCTAACCGAACAGGTCGCTCCGAGCTCCGCGCATCGGCGCCCCTCGGCCGCTGACAGCTTCGTGAGTGCGTCCACTGAACGAGCCGGGGCGGGTGTTGCGGCACCGCCGGTTCCGCCCTCCAGTTCCCCAGGGAAATCACCTTCGCTGCCAGCACCACCCCCAGCGCGTCCGCGCATGCCGTCGGACGCGGCGACTCAGGAGAGCCCGGTCTACAACCCAGCGGCTGCCCCTGCGCGACGTCCGGACTCGGTTCGCCCGCCCATGATGACCTCGCCGGGGATCGCGCCGAGCGTGCGCCCTCCGGCGCCGATGCGGCCGTCGTCGGTGCGACCTCGGCCACCCGCGGTGAGCCGCAGCCGTGGCAGTGGCGTGACGCAGATTGGTCTTGGCTCGCTCAAACCTCCGGTGCCGCCGGCTCCAGCGCCGCCTGCGCCGCCCACATCGGCGCGACCGTCCGCCAGGGGTGGCACCCTGGAGTCGCCCAAGGTTCCCCCGCCGACGCCAGCGAAGCCCGATTCCTCGGGGAAAGCACCGCCGCCACGACCCGAAGTGGGCAAGCGCAAGCTCGGCGGCACACTGGTGATGCCAGACGGCGCGAAGCCAGCGCCGCCGAAGCGCGACGTGCGGGACCTGCCTGACTTCAGCGAGGGCGCTGATGACCAGACGATTCGAGCCGATTTGAGCACTCTTCTCGCTCAGATGCCGACCGCCGATGCGGCGGATTGGATGCCCCACGACGACGCAGAGCTCGACGACGACGAGACTCAGGTGATGTCCGATCCATCGCGCTTGCGCATGATGCGGCCAGATCCTGACGCGACCAATCGTCTCCCGGCGAGTCAGCCGCCTGGTCCCGCGAGCAGCGCACCGCCTCCGATCCGCAACCTGGCGCCGCCTTCGGTGCCACCGCGCCCGGTCAGCTCCGCTCCGCCGCCCGCGCCAGCCCCAGCGGTTGCGCCACCCGTCCCTGCCGCGGCCCCGCCTGCAGTTGCACCACCCCCTCCGTCTTCAGCGGCTGCTGCTGCTCCTGCTCCCCCTCCCCCTCCTCCCAGCGCTGCCGCGCCTCCGGCGCCTCCGCCACCCCCTGCGCCTGCGTCAGCCCCAAAGGGCTTTGGTGCGACGCAACCCCTCGCCATGTCGCCGTTTGAGGAGTCGAGTGCGGGCGCTTCAGCACCGCCGCCGCTCCCCGCCGTGGCGAGCCCGTCCTCGCTCGAGCTCTCTGCGACCGCACCGGCGCAGGCAAGTCCGATGCAATCAGCTTCGGTCGTCGCATCCCCGAGTCTCGGCAACATCGTTAGCCAGGCCCCGCCCTCAACTGGCGGGGGTGCGGGCCGCTGGATCGTGATGGTCGGCGGGTTGGCGGCCTTGGCCGCAGCGCTCGTAGCAGCGTGGTTCGTTTTCGCGCGGAAACCGGCGGTGGACGCTGTGGCGGCGAATACCGCGAACTCTTCGAAGCTCGTCGCTCAAAGCGCGGTGCCTGCGCCGAGCGCCGAGCCTGTCGCCAGTGCGGAACCCGTAGCCAGCAGCGAAGCAACCGCCGCGCCTTCGGCTGAGGCAGCGCCAGCCAACGCTGAGCCGAAGGCCGAGCCAGAGCCTAATGCGGAGCCACAGCCTAATGCGCAGCCACAGCCAAAAGCCGAGCCGAAGGCCGAACCAGAACCGAAAGCCGAGCCGACGCCGGAAGCGAAGGCCGAGCCTGTGGCCGCCGGCGACGTGAGCGCTTGCGTGCAGAAGTGGCTCCCCGCGGATACATTTCGCAAGCCACCGAACGTCAGCTTCATGTGCGAGGAGCGCGATCCGCGCAAGGGCGCCCTCGAGCTAAAGAAGCGCATCATCGTTGGAGCGGGCGGCAAGACCACCCAGGTCATGCGCCTGGTCGCTCGCTTGGGCTGGTACGAGATGGCGACGTACGCCACATTGCGCGACGCGTGTTGCAGCGCTCCCGAGCCGGTCTACCTTCCAAAGGCCGCCCCGCACTGTAAGGCGATGCCTGACGTGATTGCGGAGCTATCCAAGGCTGTGCGCGATCAGAGCGGGCTAGAGGGCGCGCTGGACGCGTTCGCCAAGAACGCGATGTGCGAGGCGGGCGCCGGCAAGGCTGGCGCCTACTGGATGCGCCGCGCGCCCGGGGGACAGGAGCGCGGCACCTTCGAGGCTTGGGTCAAAGCGCTCAGGCGCTAGCTTTCGCTGCTCGACTTTTTGGTGCCGCCGAGCTCTTCCCAGCTCACATCGGCGCAGCAGCGGAAGCCGATGGAGTAGTCGTGATACTCGAAGCCGTGCCCTGTGGTGCGGTAGTCACAGCCCTGTCCGTTCTGGAAGGTGTCCATGAAGAAGCCTCCGCGGAACGTGCCTTCGGCGTCAGCGACCCACTCGTGGAGGTTCCCCACCATGTCGTAGACGCCGTAGTCGTTGGTGCAGCCTTCCATGCTGCCGGTCTCCACGGTGGTGTGATCAAACAGTAGGAGCCGCTTGTCGTTCATGAACGACGGGTGCCACATCTTGATCGAGTCGTCGCTCGTAGGCGCCTTCTTCCACAGCCTGGGCACTGGGTGGTTGTCCAGCACCTTGAAGCGGTCGTTGCAGACGTTGGCCTTGCGAGTGTTGCCGTACGGATATCGCGTTAGCTTGGGTCCACGGCAAGCGGTGACCCACTCGTCGGCGGAGCACAGTCGCTTGCCGGCTGCGGCGCACACCACTGCGGCTTGCTCTCCGCTGATGTAGCCTTGAGGTCGCCGGCCCTTCACGCTCACCGCGACCATTTCGCGCTCGCGTCCGTCGATTTCCTCGTTGTGTGGCCAAGGCGTGCGCCCCTGCTTGGTCACGCGCTCCAGGGTGCCTTCCCAGCGATCCACGCAGTACGCGGCCTTGGTTCGCGTTACTAGTGCCATTTCCGCTGGGCAATTAGCTTGCCATGCGGGGGTCATCAGCATCGCCTCAGGTTCCGGCTTCACAGGCGTCGAACCGCTATCCACGGCAGGCTTCTGAGTATTCGTTGCTGAACTCTGCAGGGTTTGGGGGGGAGGGGCTCCAGGTGCCTCCGGGGTGCCGCTATTTTCGGCTGCAGCGCCTCCCGGCGCAGCAGGTCCCGCCGCAGCGCCTCCCGCTGCAGCGCAGCCAGCTGTGCCAAGACTCAATAGGAAGCCACTGAGGGCAGCCGGAGTCAGCCACTCGCTGAGTCGCTTCACTCCCAGCGCTCCTTGACTTCGATACCACGAGCGCGCACTGCGCTGAGAAACGGGCCGAGCGGCACGCAGAGCTCGCCCGGCAACACACCACGCTTCTCGATGGCGCCTGCGGCAAGCATGTAAGCGATCGCCGCTGCTGGATAGGCCGTGGTGCGTGCCATCGCGCTATGCCCCGTCTCGGCGTTATGGTGGTCGATGACCTCGTAGATCAAGCGGCGCTGTTCGCCGTCTTTCAGGCCCTCCACCGTCACGCGGACCAGCACCACGTCCGTGTCGTCGTCCATCAAGTGCCGCTCCAGCATGTCCTCCACGAACTTGCGCGGTTCGACGCCGTTCACTGGCTCTTCAGAGAACAAGCCGATCGACTGCATGCCAGCAAACGCAGCGCAGTGGCCGGGGTAGCGAATCGTCTTGTAGTTCAGGTTGCGCACCTTGCCACGCAGGGTCTTCGGCAGCGTCGAGCAGCCCCCCGAGGTGTTGAATGCTTCGAGTTCGCCGAAGGGCTCAGGAAAGCTGAGGCTCTCCACGTCGATCAGGGACGGAACGCGCTCGAGTTTGCCGTCTCGCAACACCTCGGCTGGTTCGAGGTATTCGTTGGTCAGGCCGCGTACGGAGAACACCAGTTTGTAGTTCAGTGGCGGCTTCGGGTGAGCCGGAAGGCCGCCGACCCTCAAGCGGAGGGTCTCGACGGAGTCGAAGTGCTCCACTCCCAACGCTCCAAACAGGCAGGCCATGCCTGGAGCCAGGCCGGTGTCTGGCACGACGCAAATCCCCGCACGTTCCGCCTCTTGGCTCATCGCCATCTGGCGCTCGACGACGAACAGGTTTCCGCCGAGGTCGCACATATGCGCTCCCGCCAGGATGCAGGCGCGGGTCACCGCCTCGTTGAAGCGGTAGTCGGCGGACGACAACACGACGGACGCCCCCTCGATGACCGGCACCAGCTCGGTTCCCTGCGGTCCAACTGAATCGAGATCGAAGGTCTGGCCCTCGATGCGCGCGGCGCGGCCTGCCTTCTGGCCGTCGCTGAGCAATGCTTCCAGTTCCTTGCCAGCGCGGGTCAGGAGATTCGCGTCGCGATCCACGAGCTTGACCGTTGTCATCCCCGGTTGGCGAGCCAGATCCCACGCAGCGGCTCTACCCATACGACCAGCACCCAGAACGACGGCTTTCATGCGCCCGTTGCTAGCAGCTCGCTTGGGCGATGGCGAGCCCGCTGAGCCGCCCGCCGACTGCAGCCAAGAAACGCCCCCTGCGTCACGCCGCATCCTCATGAACAATGCGCAAGGAAGCGGCCGCTCGAGTAGTCTCCAGGCCATGAGCGATCGTCCGATGCACACCGTTCCAGGGTTGTTTAGCAAGCTTCAGGCGCTCTACGCGGAGGGCGAGGCTCTGATCGAGCAGGGGGAACCCCAAGCCGCGGTCGACCGCTTCACCGAGATCATCGCCTTGGATGACCACTTCCGGCAGCGCTACATCACCGCCTACGCGCAGCGCGCGTTTGCCTATCATCGCATGGGTTGCCTCGCGGAAGCGATTTCTGACTACTCCAAGGCCATCGAGATGGAGCCGCCCGTCAATCAGGCTCAGTACTACTTTCAGCGGGGTATGGCCGAGGCCGCTCTGGGCCAGAACGAAGAGGCGCTGCGGGACTACAACGCCTCGATCGAGCTGCATCAAGGGCATCCTGGTCCCTACCACCTGCGGGGGAAGCTCCTAGCGGATGCGTTTGGGCGCTTCGATGAGGCGATCGCTGACTTCGATCGCCTGCTGGAGCTGAACCCGAATCCCGACGGATACCAGTACCGGGGGCTTTGCAAGGTTCAGGTGGGTGCGCACTCGGAAGCGATCCAGGACTTGGAGCAGTCCCTCGCGATGCACCCAGGCAACCACTACGTCGAGTACTTGCTCGCCTGTTGTGCCGCGGTGCTCGGCAACACTGAAGAGATGTATCGGCGCATGAGTAACGCGCTCACTGGCGACGACTGCTATCGCGAGTACTTCAGAGAAGATGATGAGTTTTCAAACTATCGGGCTGACGCTCGCTTTCAGCAGCTGGTTGGCTGATATCGCGCCCATCGCTCCTCCAGGCATGAACCCCGGCGCTTTCGTTGCCGGTGGCGGCGGCGACGGCGGTGGTGCTGGAGGCAAGGGCGGGAAGAACGGTATCGGCGAAGAAGACGTAGGAACCGGAGACGGGGACGACCACGCGAACGGCGATGGTAACTGCGGCGGCGCCACCGGAGCGAACTGTTAAATCCACGAGGATAATCTAGCTGCGGGTGACCGGGTCGAGCTATCCACCGGCAGAGTGTTTACCGTTCCCGTCGTTGACCTCTTCGTTCCCGGCCCGCTGTCCTTCGTATTTGAGCGGCAGTACAGAAGCGCTCTTGCCCCAACTGCGCCGCAGAACTGGAGCGCTTTGCAGAGCGGAACCAGATGAGGGTGGAGTATTCATCGGACGAAGACGACGACGACAGCGATCGTCTGGTGATCGATCACCGGCCAGGTCATTCGGAATCTAACCGGCCAGAATATAGTAGTAGAACGACGGCTGAGGTTCGGGCGGCAGCAGCAGCACGTCGTGCCGCCGCAGGGAGCTAGAACGGATCATGAAGGCACGGAGTATGAAGGAGGCGTCCGCCAATGCGGACAAGGTCACCGAGCTAGATCTTGGTGCCAAGGACATCAAGCGTCTGCCCGCGGGTTTGCGGAAGCTGACCAGGTCATCTCGCGAACTGCGACGTTGAAGCGTTTGGCGTTGGTCAACTTGACGTTAAGCGAACTACCGGAGTGGCTCAGAGGTCTTGAGCTCGATTCAATCCGGCTCAGTGATCTACCCTTGCGGGAGCTGTCTGGGTGGCTATTCGAAAAGGACCAGCGCGAGTTCACCCTTCAGGATATGGACGAGCTAGGTATCCCTGGGCCAATGGGTTCGGTTTGACGGACGTGTTGGCCTACCGTGAGTGGTGTACCGAGCAGGGGGAGCTGAGGGTCAAGGGTGGTGCGGCAGATCTGTACCCATGGCAGAGCTCCGAAGCCCTGCTGATGCTGCCAGCGTTGACTGAGCGGCCGGGTCGAGACGAGGTTGCCGGGTTTCGCTTGGTGTTCCGCTTCACGTAGGGCGGATCCCCGCTACCGATACCGCTTCGACCCCGGCGCGCTCCCTCGATCCTCGGTATTTTTCGCCGGGATTTGGGGGGGAGGCGCGCCGTCACTGCACTGCAGTCCGCCCGGGACGAAGAAGCAGCATACTGCCGATCTGAGCAGCCTTGCGGCGACCCTTTGCGGCAGCCAATCTCCCGCCCATGAAAACGACTCCTCAGGACAATGGGCATCTGTCGACGCTGATCGTGCCCAACGTGATTGATGGGCAGGAACGCGAGTCCAGCCACACGTACGCCAGCCGCAGCCCCTCCCAGCGGGATGACGTGGTCACCCTCGCACCGCTCTCCAGCAAGGAAGAGGTGCGCGAAGCTTGCCAGAAGTCTCGCGCCGCGCAGCGCGCTTGGGCGCGTACACCGGCTCCTGGCCGCGCGCAGATCATCGGGCGCCTGGGTCAGCTTTTGCGTGAGGAAAAAGAGAGTCTCTCTCGCTTCGTGAGCCGTGAAATGGGCAAGCCGATTCGTGAGGCTCGCGGCAGTGTGCAAGAGGCGATCGACACCTGCGACTTTTTCCAGAGCGAGGGTCGCCGCCTCTATGGTCAGACGGTGCCAAGCGAGCTTCCGAACAAGGAGCTCTTCACGTATCGGCGCCCGGTCGGGGTGGTCGGCGTGATCACCGCGGGCAACTTCCCCATCGCGGTCCCCAGCTGGAAGATCGTGCCGGCATTGCTTTGCGGAAACAGTGTCGTCTGGAAGCCTAGTGACGATGCGCCGGGCGTGGGTGCCCTGTTTGCGGACCTCTGGTACCGCGCTGGCCTGCCCCGGGGGGTGCTGAGCGTGGTCCACGGTGGTGGCAAGGACAGCGCTGGTCAGTTCTTGATCGAGATGATGGATGAGCAGCTGCTCGACAAGATCTCCTTCACCGGCTCCACCGAAGTTGGGCGCTTGGTGGGCGAGGCGTGCGGACGCAACTTGAAGCGCCCGTCCCTCGAGCTTGGCGGCAAGAACCCGTTGGTCATCTTGGCGGACGCCGACATCGAGCTGGCCGTGGAAGGCGCGCTGTGGTCGAGCTTTGGTACCGCAGGGCAACGCTGCACGAGCTGCGGGAACATCATCGTCGACCGCAAGGTGATGCCCCAGGTTCGCGACCTGCTAGTGAAGAAGGCTTCCGCGCTCAAGATCGGCGACCCCCTGGACGAGTCGATCGCCTACGGACCCTTCATCAACGAGCGCTTCCTCGAGCGCTGGGTCGCCCAGCGCTCCGTGGGTATCGAGGACGGCGCCAACCTGCTGCTCGATGGCAAGCGCATCACCCCTGGGAACGAGCCCGCGAACTTCGCTGGCAACGCGGAAAAGGGCCTCTACGCCACTCCGCGCATCTTTGACCATGTGAAGATGAACATGCGTGTGGCCCAGGAAGAGTGCTTTGGCCCGACGGTGAACTTGGTCGAGGTCGACGGCATCGATGAGGCAATCGAAGCGGCGAACGGCACGCAGTATGGGCTCTCGAGCGCCATCTACACCCGCGACGCGCGCGCGATGCTGCGCTTCAAGGAGGAGATCAGCGCGGGTATGACCAGCGTGAACAACTCCACCACCGGCGCGGAGGCGCACTTGCCCTTCGGCGGCAACGGCGCCAGCGGCAACGGCACGCGCGAGAGCGGCATCTGGGTGATCGAGGCGTACACCCGGTGGCACTCGGTGAACGTGGATCTCGCGGGCAAGCTACAGCTTGCACAGATGGACCTGGAAGAGGCAGCGCCGCCGCCGAAGCCCGACTGGTCCACGCTGGTGAGCTGAGCTACAGACTCTAGCGAAGCACGAGCCGGCCAGCGTTTCCTCGCGAAAACGCTGGCCGCAGTGATTTGGCTACTCGAGGGCGCGCTTGGCTAGATCGTGTGCCTGCCCCAGCGCTTCCTTGGCCTTCTCCAACTCGTGAGCCATCATTCCGTCGAACGCCGCGTGCTCGCCGACTTCCTTCACGACGTGTGCCACGCGAGCCGCCCGGCTCAGCTCGCCCGCGCCATGCGCTGCGCTGCCGGAGCCCAGCGCCATGCCGATGCCCGCCGCGACGGCGGACTCCAGGACTTCTAGCGCTGTGTGGACTACCTGGTGGTCGAACTCCTTGTTGGCGGCGGCGTACTGACTCGCGAGGTCGCGGAAGTCGGCTACCTGCTTGTCGACCCCCTTGGCTGCGGACTCGGCCCGCTTCTGCGCCGCGTTGGCGGCGAGCGTGTCTGGAGGTGCCTTGGAGAGCGCGCCGGCCATCTCCTCGTACGCCACCTGGATCGCGTTCAGAGTGCTGACGACCTTGAGGTAGGCAACGTCCGTGCGTCGCTGGAGATCCGTGACCTGCCCAGTGAGATACTGACCGGTGACGTGGACGTCGTGGGCGAAGCGATCGAAGGGCTCTGTACTTGGCTTCTCGGCGGTAGCGAGGCCTTCCTTGAAGGCTTTAGGTACCAGTAGCAGCGCCTTCGTGCCGCCCAGGTAGGCTTCTGCCCCGCGGGTGATGTGGGACAGCTGACGCCAGGCGTTGGCGATCTTCGCCCGCTCGGATGCAGCGCGTTTCGCCAAAGACTGGGCGCGCGCTATGGGTGCTTGCGCCTGAGACTTCACGGACTTCGGTGCGACGAAGGCGACTGGGAGCTTCAGCTCGGCCCGCTCCTGACGGATGGCCTCGCCGAGGGGCGTGCCGGCCTTGACCATTCCGGTGATGTCCTTGAGCTGTTCCTGACTGAAGCCTCGGAGTTCGCGGATCAGCCGGCAGCCGCGATCGTAAAGCTCCTTGCCGGAGTGGCGGGCGATGCCTTGCTCCACAAGTTGCCGCACGGCAGCACTCTCGTGCTTCAGATGATACTGCTGTAGTAGCTGCGTCGCCCGCTCGGGATGACTTGCGAGGGTCTTCTGTACGAATGCTTGGGTAGCTGCCAGCGTCTTGCCTTTGCCGGCGCGCGCCGCGAGCGGGCTCTGGGGTTGTCGCTGAGCGGCAGACTGACGGGCCTCCGCCTGCTGCCGAAGCTGATCCGCGCTGGGTTTCGAGGAACGCGCCCCTTCGCTGTGGGTTTCGTCGCGCGGCGCGTGGCGGCGTGTTCTGGCTTCGTTGACGTTCATGGCGGGCTCTTCGGGTCGCTCCGCCGCCAGTTGCTCGCTTCGTTGTTGGTCCGCACGGCCGCGACCGAACGTGCGAGAAGTTGTGGCTTGTTCGCCCCTCCCAGGCGCGAGTTCCATCGGGATTGACGATGGATTGCTCGGCTTCTACTCCTGAGGCGTGATTGACGTCGCTCAAGCGGTCGCTGAGTTCTCCCAGCTGTTTCCCGCGGTGTACCTGCGATTTCACCGCAGGAACCGCAAGCGCCCGCCGGTTGGGCCACAGGCCTGGGCGGCGCTCCAGCATTTGCAATGGACGGGCCCGGTGACCATCGGGGAAGCGACCAAGCACCTCCACCGCGCGCAGTCGGTGGTCAGTGAAATCGTGGAGGCGCTCGAGGCGAAGGGGCTCGTCACGCGCATGGATGACGTGCGGGACCGGCGTCGCAAGCTGATCTGGCTGACCGATGCTGGGCTCGAGCTGATCGAACGGCAGCAGGAGGTGCTGTCCCGCGAGTTGCTCAGTGAGGCCTTCGAGCGCCTCAGCCAGAAAGAACGCGCAGCGCTGCTGTCAGGGATGCGTGCTCTGAGCGAGGTCAAGTTGACCCCTCACCCCCAAATCCAGGAGGAAAAATAAGTCATGAACAAACTTCCGTGTGAGAGCTGTGGCATGCCGATCGAGTCAGGTCCGTACTGCCAGCATTGTGTGGACGAGCAAGGTGAGTTGCAGGATTTCGATGAGCGGCTGGAGCGTATGATCGGCTGGCAACAGCGACAGCAGCCAGCGCTTAGCCGGGAGGAAGCCGAGGCGGCCACGTTGCAGTACATGGCGCGTATGCCCGCATGGAAAGACCACCCGCGGGTCAAATCAGCGCGATCTTGAGTGACAGCTGACGGTGAGCGCGCCACCGTTGAGTCGACGCCTGGCTGGCCCAAGTTGAGTTGCCACAGGGAAAATGAGCGGCGTGCCAGGTGGGGAGAGGCAGGGCTCTGCTCGACGAAAGACCGGCGAATGTAGTCGGAAAGGAGCGCGTGTGGGAGCCCCGTTCTGTTCCCTTCGGGTGCTTGGCGCGGTGGTCAGGCACTGTGGGCGCGGTCGGCAGGTAAATGCGGTTTCTGCAGTTCAAGACCAACCGGGGCGACGAGGTCCGGAGTGTTTCGACACGCGTTCTTCACAAGGGGTCAGCCGAGGTCAGCTTACCTAGCCGGGCCTCGCCTCGCGGAAACGACCGGGCGTCGCTGATTGAGACATTTCAGATCTGAAGGACATCCCGCCCTCCAGATCTGAAGGACGAAAATTGTCACCCCCCACTTGGGAGACACATTTCGAGGGGTTGCCTCCGAAGGGACTTGGCACGATAGCTGCTTTGTTGGCGGCGACGGTTCCAGGCGCCCTCTGCCCAGACACCTCCTGGGCCGTCGCTCTCTCCTGTTCGAGTTCCAGCCGCCGACCCCCATATGAGTGACAAGCCCTCCGTGCCCCAGAGTGGACCCCGCCCCACCCGCCGCCCGCGGGTCCTGATCGCCGACGCCGACGTCGTCGCGAGGGGCTGGCTCAAGCCCATCGTGGCGCATCTGGACGCGGAAATCGTCGAGGTTGGCACCGGGCTCGAGCTGCAGCTGATGCTGACCCGCAAAGGTCCGTTCGATCTGGTGATCACCAACGCGAGATTGCCTGCCCCGAGCGGGCTCCAGGTGCTTGCGACGGTGCGGGCCGCTGGCTCCTCCACCCCGTTCATCGTCGTGACCTCTTTTCAGCAGAATGTGCTGAGGGTGTTCGTTAGCGACGCTGAGGGCACGGTGCTCTCCAGCCGGGTCGTGGACGCCGACAACCTGGGTGTGCTTGCCCGCAACCTGATCAGCGTGACCACGAACGGCTCCGACGGCGCCCGGAAGTTTGGCTGAACCAGCCGACCGCCCGCAGCTCTGTTAAGCTGTTCGGGATGGAGCCGAAGACGCAGGTCGAGATTCAGCTCGGCCACATGTGCAACAACCGTTGCGTCTTCTGTGTTTCAGGGCAGCAGACTGCCTTCGGGCGCGCGCGCCCGCTGCCCTTCGAGCCGCTGTTGACGAGTGTGCGCGAGGCCTACGCGAAGGGTCATCGCAAGCTGACGTTGCTTGGAGGAGAGCCGACTCTCCAGCCAGCGTTCAAGGACGTGGTGGCTGAAGCGGTGCAGCTTGGTTTCGAGGAAGTGGTGATCTTCACCAACGGGGTGAAGACCGCCCGCGAGGCATTCCTTGAGGAGATACTCGCGCTGGCTCCGCGGCGCGGCTTCTTCACTTGGCGTATCAGCATCCAGGGGGCGAACCAGCGGAGCCACGAGGGGACCACGCGCAAGCCGGGCTCGTTCACGCGCATCTTACGCACCATGGACAGCCTGAAGGCGCGTGGGGAACGCATCACGGTGAATATGTGCGTGGTGGGCTCGAACTTCGCGTCGGTGGACGAATTCCCCGCGCTGATTTCGCGCTACGGCGTGAAGCAGTTGCACCTCGACATGGTGCGCCCGATGGATGCGGGCGAGCGCACCGACGAAGAGTTCGCCGAGATGATGCCGAACTACCGCGAGATGGTGCCGCCGTTGACGCGTCTGTGTCGCGGCGTTCCGGCGGAGTTCGATCTGAACATCGGCAACTTTCCGTTCTGTTTCGCGCCGGAGCTGGCTCCCTGGATCCACCATGACGGCGAGGCGACGGAAACCATCGCGGTCGACGGTGAACAGGACTTGAGTCGTCCTTGGAACAAGTACTTCGTCAAGCGGCGCGACAAGTTCAAGCCGCCGCAGTGTGCGCAGTGTGCGTTCGAGCCGCGCTGCAGCGGGATCTTCCAGAAGTACGCGGAGCTCCACGGCACGGACGAGGTGGTGGCCGTGCCGACTGAGCGGCTACCTTCCCTCGACCCTGGACGTCGAGTCTTCTGGGCGCACCTGACCGACGTCGCGCGGCACTTGTCGTCTCTGAGAGACGGCGACGAGCAGCCCATGGTCTGGCTGTTTGGGGACAACGAGTTGCGCGTACGCTGGGCGTTGCCGCAAGGAAACGGTGAGTTGCTGTTGGCGCTGCGTCCTCCCGGCGGCGGCGTGGCCAGCACCGATGTGTTCAGCCTGCACGTGCTCGAGCTGCCGGCGGATTACGAGGTGGCGCAGCGTCTTTTAGAGCGCGTTTGGGAGTGCGCGAGTGAGAGTCAGCGGGTGCTTTACCCTTGCGGCCAGGATGCGCTGTCACGTGTCTCCCGTTTGCTTGGGGCTCGACTGACCCGCTTGCGGGCTGCAGCCCCGTTCAGTGGGCTGATGTGGGTCGCCACGCGCATCGTTGGCACCACCCGCGCAGAGGTCTCGTTCCGGGCGGATGATGGCGGAGAGGCGCTGCTCTGGCTCGATGAGGCTGATGGACGCGCAACCGGTGGCTATCAGCTACGCGGAGCGCCGACCCCAAATCTTCGGGATGGTCTGCGTGAAGTGCTGGGTTGCCTGAGTGCTAGACAGGCTCGCGAACCAACGCCGCTTAAAGTGGCTCCGTAGTCTGCCGTTCATGGGTTTGGTCGTTCAGCTTCGCTGGGCGAGGGAGCCATGGAGCAGCAGGACGAAGCAGACGAGATCGTTCAGGAGTTTCTCACCGAGAGCTTCGAGGGACTGGACCAGCTAGACCGCGAGCTGGTTGAGCTTGAAGAAGGAGGGGAGCCAACCTCTCGCCTCGCGTCCATCTTCCGGACGATTCACAGCATGAAGGGCACGGCGGGCTTCCTTGGCTACGAACGCCTGGAGAAGGTCGCTCACGCCGGGGAGACGCTGCTCGCGAAGCTCAGAGACGGGAAGCTCACTCTCAACAAGCCCATCGCCGACTCCTTGCTCCAGATGGTCGATGCGGTTCGGGACCTGCTGACTCAGGTCCAAGAATCCGGCGCCGAAACGGGGGGTGACTTCGACCAGCTCGTTGAACGTCTGCTGGCTCTGGCCGAGGGGAAGGCCGTCGACGCCAAGCCAGCCGCGGCCACGCCAGCCGCGGTCATGCCAGCGGTGAAGCCCGAGCTGATTGAGGAGCTGGTGCCCGACGGCCTGCTACCTCGCGCCACGACGTCGGCTCCGGTCCCAACGCCTGTCCAGAGCCAGCCCGCGGAACCCAAGCCTAGTGAACTCAAACCGAGTGAACCCAAGGCGCCCGCTGGCCGCACAGCGCCTGCTGTCATCGAAGCCAGCGTGCGCGTTGACGTCGGGCTTTTGGACCGCCTGATGAACTTGGTGGGTGAGCTCGTCCTCGCGCGCAACCAATTACTGACTTTCGCTGCGGGTGCTGATGATCCTTCTTTCCTTGCGGCAACGCAAGCGATCAATCACATCACCAGCGAGCTCCAGGAAGGCATCATGAAGACCCGCATGCAGCCGATCGGCAGCATCTGGGGACGCCTTCCGCGGGTCGTGCGCGACCTGGCGAGTGAGCTTGGCAAGCAGATCAAGCTCGATACGTCGGGAGCGGAGACCGAGCTCGACCGCACGATCATCGAAGCGATTCGCGATCCGCTCACCCACATCTTGCGCAACGCGGCCGACCACGGTGTGGAGATGCCTGACGATCGCGTGGCGAAGGGCAAACCCAGTCAGGGCACGATCCGTCTGCGCGCCTACCACGAGAGCGGCAAGGTCAACGTGGAGGTATCGGACGACGGGGCGGGGATCAACGTGGATCGCATTCGCGAACGCGCCATCGAACGCGGCATCATCACCCGCGACGCCGCCAAGCTGATGAACGATAGCAAGCTTGCAGGCCTGATCTTCGAGCCGGGGTTCTCCACGGCGCAGCAGGTAACGAACGTCTCTGGTCGCGGCGTAGGGATGGACGTCGTGAAGACGAACATCGAGCGCATCGGCGGGCGCGCTGAGGTGCTCCCCGGAGAAGGGGGCGGCACCACCGTGCGCCTGAAGATACCGCTCACCCTGGCCATCGTTTCCGCGCTGATCGTGAACGCCTCGAATCAGCGCTTCGCCATTCCGCAGGTGAACCTGGTCGAGCTGGTGTGGCTGGACCCAAACCAGATGGCCACGCAGGTCGACGAGGTCCGAGGCGAGTACCTATATCGGCTCCGCGGAAACCTCATCCCGCTCGTTCATCTGGGGCGCGTGCTCAACCTGCCGAGCGTGGAGCGCGACCCGGCGCTTGGGATGCACATCCTCGTGCTGCAGGCGGACGGGCGGAGATTTGGTTTGGTCGTGGACGACGTGCTCGACAACGAGGAGATCGTCGTCAAACCGTTGGGCCCTGAGCTGAAGTCCCTGCGCGTGTATGCAGGTGCGACCATTCGCGGCGACGGCCGGGTAGCGCTGATCCTCGATGTTTTGGGTTTGGCTCACGAGGCGCACGTGGTGCTCGAGTCCCAGCTGCGCGGGCGCGATGCCCTGCGACGCACCACCGGCCCCACCACCGCCGCGCGCGAGTCGGTGCTGCTCTGCCGAGCTCAGCAGGAGCGAGTGGCTATCCCGCTCCACATGGTCACGCGCCTCGAGGAGATCGATCAGCACGTAGTGGAGCGTGCAGCTGGCGCTGAGGTGGTTCAATACCACGGGGAAATAATGCCGCTCGTTCGCCTGGGCAAGCTGCTCGGCCAAGACGTGACGGCGGGGCACGGACCGATTCAGGTCGTGGTCTACTCCGAAGAAGAATCAAGCGTTGGCCTGGTTGTCGATGAAGTCGAGGACATCATCGACGAGGAAGGCATGTCCGTGCGGAAGGGTAAGCCGGGTTCGTTGTTCGATAGCGCCGTCGTGCGGGGCAAGGTCACGGACCTGCTAGATCTGCGCGCGCTGGCCGACGCGGGAGCCGAGACGCCATTCGCCGCAGTGGGGAGCTTCTGAATGGGACAGCTTTGCACGTTCTACCTCGATGGCTCCCGCTTCTGCATCGATGTGGCCATGGTCCAGGAGGTGTTGAAGCCTCAGCCCATGACCGAGGTCCCCCTGGCCTCAGCTCGCATTCAGGGGCTCATCAACTTACGCGGTCGCATCGTCTCGGCGATCAACCTGCGCAAGTGCTTTGGAATGGATCCGGGAGGAACTGATTCTCGTGACATGAACGTCGTCGTTCGCGTTGGGGAGTCGGTCGTTAGCCTGATCGTGGACCAAATCGGTGATGTAGTGGAGGTCGACGAGCAGCAATTCGAGCGTGTACCCGACACATTGAACGCAAAGTTCTGCGACCTCGTACAGCAAATCTGCAAGCTGCCCAATGACCTCTTGTTGGTACTGGACCCAGCGCGCGTGGTGGCGGGGATGGAATGACGAAGATGAGCACTACGACTCAAAGGAAACCGAGGGCCAAGAGCACCAAAGCCAGCGCAGAGGTCGAGCCTACGAGTGAGACGAAGATCAGCGTGTTTCCCCTCCAGCGTACGGCTCCGGAGTCGGCGCCGTCGGAGCTCGACGCTGTGCCCGTGCAGCTCATGCGGCTCACTCCGGAGCTCTCCACCAGCTATCTCAACGCAAGGTCGAGGCGCTGTGTGCGACGCGTGGACGCGCTGCTTGACGTCGCTGAAGAGGAGCTGTTTCGCGCCATCATTGAGCGCTACCACGAGGATCCAGCGGAGTGCTTCAGAAGGCTGCAAGACCCAGGGGAGCCCGCGTGTGAGTTCGTCTTGGTCGTAGAGCAAGAAGAGTGGGTGTGTAGCGTTAGCCGGCTGCCTGCGGAGTTCATCGTGGCGTGGCATGCGCGCACTCCCCAGCGAGACCTCGCGGAGCGCAGCAATCGGTTGAAGTCCGTGGTCGAGCACGCGCCGATACCGATGCTGCTCTGTTCGCCTGACTTGGTGGTCGAGTCGTTGAATGGCGCGGCGCGGGCTGGCTGGCTTGGCTTGACTCAAGGCACCGGGTTGACCTTCGACGAAGCTCCTGGCGCCTCACTCGATCGGGCGCTCGGCGCGTTGAGTGTTGATGTCAGGTCGCTAACGCTGCTCTCAGAGCTGCCGACCTCACGCGAGGTCACGTTGGGAGACCAACGCTACTCACTGCGTTTCACTCCCGTGCGAGACGGCGAGAGCTGGGTGGGTACGAGCGTGACGTGGGAGTCGAAGGGTGATGCTGTTTCCGTGGAGCAACGGATTTCCGAAGCTGTGGCGGCGGAACGCGCCGTGACTCGTCAACTCAGGGCCGACCTGGACACGATGGTCGGCGCCTTGAGCCGGGTAGCCGCTGGGGAGCTAGGCCTCGCCCTTCCTCACTTCGAAGAAGCAGCAGTTCAGCGCGTTGTGGACGCTGTAAATCACCTCGTCGCGGGCATGCGGCGGAGCGTCAACAGCTTGGAGTCGACAGCGGACACACTGGCGGCATCGGCAGATCAGTTGACCAACGTTGGGGAGCGTATGTTGAGCGGCGCCCACAACACTCGTGAGCGCAGTGAGGCCGCCTCGATTCGATCTCAAGACGTGCATGAGCACGTGCTCTCCGTCGCGACCAGCGCAGAAGAGATGGCTGCGAGCGCGCGCGAGATCGCCATCAGCGCGTCCAAGGCAGCGTCGGTTGCGACCCACGCAGTGGGTGTTGCGGAGTCCACGAGCACCACCGTGAATGAGCTTGCTGAGAGCAGCGAGGCGATCGGCAAGGTGGTCAAGGTCATCAACTCGATCGCAGAGCAGACGAACCTATTGGCACTCAACGCGACGATCGAAGCGGCTCGCGCCGGGGACGCCGGAAAGGGCTTCGCCGTGGTAGCGAATGAGGTGAAGGACCTCGCCAAAGAGACAGCCAAGGCGACGCTCGAGATCGGCGATCGCATCGAGGCGATCCAGTCCAACACTCAGCGCGTCGCTCGCGCGATCAGCGAAATCGGAAACGTGGTGAACCAAATCCACAACTTCCAAGCCACCATCGCAACGGCAGTCGAACAGCAGCACGCGGTCACCACAGAGATCAGCCAGCGTGCCCTGGGTGCCGCGGAATCCAGCGCTGACATCGCCGAAAACACTCGCAGCGTGCAGCACGCAGCATCGTCGACGGCGTCCAGTGCGCAGGAGACCCAAGTTGCCGCGCGAGCGGTCGCCTCAACTGCCTTCGAACTGAAGCGCATCGTCTCGAACTTCCGAGCCTGATCATGAGCCCGGCACCTCAGTCGTTGCGCTTGCTCGTCGCCGATCGCTCGGTGGCGCTGCGGCGATTGATCGCTGCCGAGCTGGACGGCGTGCCAGGCATCGAGGTCCTGAACATCGCCGCGACCGCGGAGCTGGCGATCGAACAAGTGGTGTCAACTACGCCCGACGTGCTGCTCTTGGACGTCAGGATGGGGGCCACGGAGGTGGTCGAGTCGCTGCGAGCGACAGCGGCCTTTCCCGCCGTGGTGCTGCTTGCAGACAGCGCGCCAGCAGATGTTGCTGCTTCATTGGAAGCGATTGAAGCGGGCGCCGCAGACGTCGTTACGAAGCTTCCTGCGGGAACCCTGGAGGCCGAGCTGAAGCGCTGGGTGCGTAGTACCCTCGCACCGCGTGTGCTGGAGGTGCGTCGAGTTCAGCCAGAGCACGGTGCGATAGACTCGCTGTTCACCGGGCGAGCGCGGCCGAAGCACACGGCTCCCACGCCCATTCTGGTCCCAGCGGGAGGCGAGGTCGAACGCGTGTCCCCCAGACGCTCAATCAACCTCGTAGCGATCGGTGCGTCTACCGGAGGCCCCAAGGCCCTCGCCCAGATCATTCCCGCGCTGCCCCTGGCATTCCCGACGCCAATCGTCGTGGTCCAGCACATGCCGGCCGCGTTCACGGGATTGCTAGCTTCGCGCCTCGCCACGGTTTCGAATCTGGAGGTGGTTGAGGCTAGCTCTGGACAGAAGCTCAGGCCAGGTTGTGTCTATATTGCCCCAGGGAATCGGCACCTGCTGGTGGTTGGTAGTGCAGACCAGCCGTCCATCGAGCTCTCCGACGCACCGCCGGAGAACTCTTGTCGCCCCTCGGTGGACGTGATGTTCCGTTCGGTGGCCAATGTCTATCGTGGTAGGGCGCTGGGCGTCGTGCTGACCGGCATGGGTCAAGACGGATTGCTCGGCGCTGAGGCGTTGCGAAAGCGCGGCTCGGAAGTGCTGGCTCAGGATGAAGCGAGCAGCATCGTCTGGGGCATGCCGGGGTTGGTGGTGAAGCGCGGACTGGCGGAACGTCAGGTGCCGCTCTTTCGTATGGCACAAGAGATCTGCGACGAGGTGCTCGGTCGTCCGCGCAGCTCGGCGGTGGGGTTGCCATGTCACTGACCGACCCGGACTTCGCGTTCGTACGCGATCTCGTGAAGAGGGAGAGCGCGATCGTGCTCGGCGCCGACAAGGACTACCTTGTCAAGGCACGCCTGACGTCGCTCGCCAGGGTCCAAGGCTTCGGCTCCCTCGAGCGCTTCATGTATGAAGTGAAGAACTCCGCTTCCGCCGAGCTGCGTTTCCGTGTGGTAGAAGCGCTGACCACCAACGAGACCAGCTTTTTCAGGGATCAAACCCCCTTTGACCTGCTGCGCGACGAGTTGTTGCCCTCCCTCCTGAGGGCGCGCCAGCAGGAGCGGAAGCTTCGGATCTGGTCGGCGGGCTGCTCCTCCGGCCAAGAGCTCTACTCTGTCGCGATGCTGCTGCACCGTGCGTTTCCACAACTCGAGAGCTGGAACGTCGAGCTCTTGGGAACAGACCTGAACGCTGAGATGGTGCGTCGCGCGGAGAGCGGTGTCTACAACGGCCTGGAGGTCAGTCGAGGGATTCCGTCCGAGTATCGAACCTACCTCTCTGCCTGTGGACGCGACTTCGAGATCGACGCGCAACTTCGGCGCCGGGTGCGCTTCATGCAGCTCAATCTGATTGAGCCCTGGCCGGACTTGGGGCTGTTCGATGTGATCCTGCTACGAAACGTGCTGATCTACTTCGATGTGAACAGCAAGGCTGAGGTCTTGTCGCGCATCGAGGGGCAGCTCAGGTCACCCGGCTACCTGTTTCTTGGCGGAACCGAGACTACGCTCAACGTGCATTGCGGCTTCGAGCGAGTGCAGGCCGAGCGCGCCAACTGCTACCGACTGCGAGAGGCACCATGATTAATGAGCAACAAATCAGCGACGTAACGCTGGAAGTGTGGAGCACCATGCTCGAGGGGGAACCTGCCCCGGCGGAGCTAGCGCCGGCGGAGAGTTACGTATCTGCCAGCGTGAGTATCAGTGGTGCGTGGCATGGCACCGTGCTCATCAACTGTTCGACTGATCTGGCGTCCAGCGTGGCTTGCTCGATGTTCGAGCTCGAGCGGGAGGACCTGGACGACGAGCTGATTTCCGATGCCATCGGAGAGCTGGCCAACATGATCGGCGGAGCGCTGAAGTGTCTAATTCCGGGTTCCTGCACGCTCTCCATGCCAACGGTGATCAAGCACCTTCGAGTCGACGACATTCGCTATCCCAATCAAACGCCGGGCGCGACCCGCGCCTTCACTGTCGGCGGGCAAGCGCTGCGAGTGGTCGTGTTGCGAGGCGAAGGTCAGCCGGTCTCCGCGGTGGCGTAAAGTATCCTCCGGATTGGTCGTTCTCACTCTTGGAGCATGGCGAGACCTGAACCCACCGGCATCGAGCGCACTTTCAACGAATCAGATCTGATCGTTTCGAAGACCGATCTGAATGGGCGCATCACCTACGTGAATCGGACCTTCTGCGAGGTCTCTGGGTACTCGGAGGCAGAAGCGCTAGGGCAACCTCATAGTTTGATTCGGCACCCTGCAATGCCTCGCGCCGCATTCGCCTTGATGTGGGACACGTTGCGCGCCGGCAAAGAGTTCTTCGGCTACGTGGTGAACCTTTGCAAGAACGGCGATCACTACTGGGTGCTGGCTCACGTCACCCCTTCCTTCGACTCCCAGGGGGAAGTCATCGGCTACCATTCGACCCGCCGCGTCCCCGATCGTCACGCGGTTGTGCTGATCGAAGCCATCTACGCTGACCTCCTAGCGAAGGAACAAGGTGCCGAAAGCAAAGCCGCTGCGGTGGACGCTTCCCTCGAGCTCTTCCACGCCACGTTGGCTCAGAAAGGCGTCGCGTACGACGAGTTCGTGCTGACGATTTGACTATGGCGATTGCACTCGACCAAGACCTGAATCCTAGCGTCGAGCCGCGACGCCCGTCCCGTGCGCCAAAGGGTGCTGCGGAACAGGAGTTGCGCAATGAGCTCGAACTCTACAAGCGATGGTTCGGCATCATCGCGGAGATCTGTGAAAGCGCCGCGGCGGGCGATCTCGAGCCCAGAGTGTTGCGCTGCGATGAAGCCGGAGCCATTGGTCGGGCGGCAGGTGCCGTCAACCATCTGCTCGACGTGACCGAGTCATTCATCCGGGACACCAAGGCAACGCTAGAGTACGCCGGGATGGGGAAGTTTTTCCGTAAGGTACCGCAACGAGGGTATCCAGGGGCGTTTCACGTCTCCGCGCAGATCATCAATGCAGCGACGGTCGCCATGCACGAGCAGGCGGAGGCGCTCAAGCACGCGGACGCGCGACGCCTGCAACTCGCCGACGAATTCGAGAGCCAGATCCAAAGCGTGATTTCCAGTGTGGCGACCTCATCTACCCAGATGCAGTCCACCGCGGAGTCGCTCGCAGCCCTCGCGGCGACGACGACTGAGGAGTCGCGCTCCGTGGCCTCCGCGGCTGACGAGACCGCGCTCAGCGTGCAGACCGTGGCGTCGGCTATCGAACAACTCAGCGCATGCGCAACGGAAATTGGTCGCCAAGTTCAAGACGCTGAAGGCATTGTGCGCGACGCCGTCAAGGGTGCCGACGATGGGTCAGCCGTGGTCGGTGGCCTAGCCAAGGCGAGCTCCGAAGTGGGCGACGCGATCGCCTTGATCGCGCACGTCGCGAAGCAAACCAACATGCTGGCACTGAATGCGACGATTGAAGCCGCACGTGCGGGCGAAGTCGGCAAGGGCTTTGCAGTCGTCGCGAGCGAGGTGAAGAGCCTCGCGCGTCAAACCAGCTCCGCCACCGAGAGCATTTCCGGTCTGATTCAGTCGATCCAGCAGGCCACCGGAGAAGGTGTCGCCGCCGTTGGGAACATCGATGCGACGATTCGTGGCCTCGATGTCATCACCAACGTGATCGCCAACAGCGTGCGGGAGCAGCGGGCGGCGACTCAGGAGATCAGCGTCAACCTGCAGCAGGCTGCGATCGGCACCCAGGAAGTTTCGCGTTCCGTGATTGTGGTCAGCCAGACTGCGGACGAGACCAGCACCGCGGCGACGGCACTGCTAAAAGCTGCGGAGGCGCTGTCCTCCCAGTCGGACACGCTGCTCGACGCAACCCGAAGCTTCTTGACCGCTGTCAGAGATCCCCGCGGATAGGCTTCCAAGGCGTCTGCAATCGGAGCTGGTGCTAGTGGCCAACGCCAAACAACGCCAGGCTCACACAGGCGATCAACGTCGCGTACTCTAGGCGGTTGCCTGGTATCTTTGCGGAAATCTTGCGGAGCCGGCGCCCGATGAAGTTGCCACTCAGGATGGCGACGGCAGCGACGAAGCTCAGCCAGGCCAGGTGGGGCGTGAACAGCCCGCCAGCGCCGTAGCCGATGATGCGTCCAAAGTGCATCGCCACTGCACAGGCAGATACGCTGGCGACGTAGGTCTCCCCGGCGAGGCCTAGCGCGAGCAAGAGCGGCGCAACCAAGAGCCCCGCGCCACCAGCGGCGCCGTTTAGCGCGCCCACGAAGCCTCCGGCGGGCACCATCGTCCAGGCGCGAGGCTTGAGTTTCACCCAGCCGAGCGCGCGAGCGATCGCGAGCAGCGTCATCAACACCAGGAGCCAACGCGTCAGGGTCGGTGGCGCGACGCTCACGAGCAGCCCTCCGACGAGGCTGCCAGGGATGGCTGCCAGCGCGAACGGCCCGATCACGCTCCAAGCCACGCTGCGTCGAAACAGGTACAGTCGGTGGACGTTTCCAAGCAGCAGCGCTGGCGCGGTGCAGGCGAGCGCCTCTGCGGGGCTCCACACCAACGACAGCACCAGCAACAGCAGCATGCCGCCGCCCATGCCGCTCAGTGTCGTGAGCACTCCCGCGAAGGTTCCCATGGCGAGCAACAAGAGCAGCGTCTCCATGCCTTGGATCTGCGCCTCGGACGTACTTTCGTCCAATCGATACTTCGTGCGGTTTCCATCGACAGAGCCTATGGTGGTCCAATGCTCGACGACCTGAAGCATCTGTTGCTGGTGGTGGAACACGGCACCTTCACGGCGGCCGCGCAGCACGCGCACCTCAGTCAGCCAGCGTTTAGCGCCTCAATCCAGCGGCTCGAGCTGCACTTCGGCGCTCAGCTCTTGCTGCGCGGGCGGCGGGGCGCGTCGCTCACCGCTGCCGGGCGCGCGCTCCTGCCTCGCGCACAGCTGGCGCTCAACGCGCTGAGCGACGGCAAGCGCGCCATCGCCGAGCTCGAGTCTCTCGCGCGAGGCGAGGTGCGCATCGGCGCAGGCGCGACCGCCGCCACGTATCTGCTCCCCCCCCTCTTGGCGCACTACCGCAAGTCTTACCCTGGCGTACGCATCGTGATGCGCGAACTCAGCACTCCGGCGCTCGAGGCGCAGCTGGCCCAAGGCCAGCTCGACCTGTGCGTGGTGAGCGGTCCCGACGGCGAAACGTGGCAGTGGGACGAGTTCATCCTGATCGCCGCTCCAGGATCCGAGTGGGATATGCAGCAGCAGGACGTGCCGTTCATCACGTTTGGTCAAGGCACCACCACCCGCTCGGTGCTCGAAGAGTATTTTCCGCGCGCGGAAATCGTGATGGAGCTGGGGAGCATCGCGGCGGCGAAGGGTCACGTACGCGAAGGCATGGGTGTGGCCCTCATCAGTCGGGCTGCGGTGGGGAGGGATTTGAGCCAGGGGCACCTGGTTGAGCTCCCTCACCCCCAAACCCCGATCCCCAGGGAACTGACGCTGCTCCACCGTGGGATCGAGAGCTTGCCGCCTGCGGCGCGCGCGTTGCGTGAGCTGATGCTGGCGTGGCCCTGTGCAGAGCCGCCAGCCCGCAAGCGCAGCACCAGGCCGCGAAAGAAGCGCCTAAAGTAGCTCGGAGAGCTCGCGGATGGCCTGCGGGGTCTGAGCGTCCTTCATCAGCAGTGGGAGCCGCACGCGGTCGGCTTCCAGCTTTTCCAGGCGCTCGAGGCTGTCCGCCTGCACACGCTCGCGGATGGCACGCCGCACGCCGCCGCTGATGGCTTCGTCTCCGGGCTTGCTGCGATCCAGGTCGTGATCGCCGAGCAGCGTCTCGCGCTCAGCTTCGCTGAAGAGCTCGTCGATCACGCCGTTGATTACCAGGCGACACACCGGCAACTTGAGCTCCGACTCCAAGGCCTCGAAGAGCTCGATGGTCTCGTTCGTCGGCATGTCCTCCGGCAGCGTCACGACGACGACGCCGCTCTGCTTCGGGTCCTGGAACATCGTCCAGGCGCGCTCTGCGTCTCGCCGAAGAATTCCGGGCGGAACCACCTCGGTGATCACCTTGGGCACCCGCAGCATATCCAAGCCATGGCCCGTGGCGGGTGCGTCGAACAGCACCACATCGAAGCGCTGCTCTCCGTTCGGTAGCTCCTCGATCGAGTGGTACCAGGCTTTGCCCAGCATCGACCACTCCTGCAAGCCCGGCACGCCCTTGAAGAAGCCCCGCGTGTAGCGGTTGTCGAACACCGCCTTGTACGCGGTGCGGCTCTTCAGGATCATCAAGCCATACTCCTGCATGGCTTTTTCCGCGGTGATTTTCACCGCCCACACGTTCTCCCCGACGGAGGCGATGTCTTCGCCGATTGGTGGGACGCCGAGCAGGGACGAGATGCGCTCCTTCGCGTCGCAAATCCCGATCAGCACACGCTTGCCCTCCCGGGCGAGCTTGAGCGCCAGGGCGGCGGTCACGGTGGTCTTGCCGACGCCACCTTTGCCGGTGATGAACAGGAAGCGTTGTTGGGCGCGAGCGAACGAGGTCATGGGGGAGCGAGCCGTGTTCCAGCCGACAGTGCTTTTTCGCCGCCATCGCGGGCCGCGGGGAGCGCGGGGGAGCTCGGGTTGGGCTGGAACCGCAGATTAGCGGCAGTTTGTAGGGAATCGTTGCCCTCGCTGCAAGCTGAGTTAGGAATGCGGCCATGAAGCTTGGGCTGATCCAGATGAACCCGACCGTGGGCGCGGTGGAGGCCAACGTGACCGAGCTCTTGGAGCAGGCTCGGCGCGCGGCGGATCAGGGGGCGAGCCTCGCCCTGGCTTCGGAGCTGGTGGTGCCGGGCTACCCGCCGCGGGACCTGCTGGATCGCCCCGCCTTTCGGCGTGCGGTGGCCCAAGCGACCCGCAGGTTGATCGCCGAAGCGCCGAAGCAGCTCACGCTGATCTTTGGCACCCTGGGCGCGGGGGACGAGCTGCGAGGTCTGGAGGAGTCAGACTCTCAGGGGCTGCTCGGCAACGACGCGGTGGTGTGTCGCGGGGGTGAGGAGATCTTGCGTACTCGCAAGTGCCTGCTGCCGACCTACGACGTCTTTGACGAGGCTCGCTACTTTGCCCCAGGCGATCGCATCCGCGTGCTCGAGCACGCAGGGAAGCGTTTTGCGATCACGGTGTGTGAAGACGCCTGGGCCGAGTCGGAGTTTCCGATGCGACGCTATCGGCAGAACCCGCTCTTGGGTCTCGACGCCAGCAGCGCCGACTACATCTTGAACCTCTCGGCGAGCCCTTTCACGGTGCCCAAGGTCGCTGAGCGCGTCGCTGTCTTCTCAAGCCTCGCGAAGACCCACGGTCTACCGGTGATTATCGCCAACCAAGTTGGCGGCAACGACGAGCTGATCTTTGACGGGCGGAGCGCGATCTACAACGCGAGCGGTCAAGTCTCTCACCGCGTGCCTGCGTTCGAGAGCTGTCTTGAGGTGATTGATCTCGAAGCGTGCCTTGCTGGCGAGGTGGAACACGAGACTAGCTCCGTGGAGGAGCTCGCCTACGGTGGCCTAGTGATCGGTGTTCGAGATTACGCGCGGAAATGTGGCTTCAAGCGCGCGGTGCTTGGCTTGAGTGGCGGCATCGACTCGGCGCTCACCGCGGTGATCGCCGCTGACGCCTTGGGCAGCAAGAACGTCATCGGCGTCGCCATGCCGACCCGCTACAGCTCTGAGGGCTCTGTCAGCGACGCTCGACAGCTGGCCCAGAACCTGGGCATCGAGTTTCATCTAGTCGACATCGACCCGATTTTTGCTAGCTATATCGACCAGTTGCAGCCTGAGCTGGATGGCCTGGCTGCGCCCTCTCCGAAAGACGTGACGCTGGAGAATATTCAGGCGCGTATCCGTGGGGCAACTGTGATGGCGTTCTCGAATCGCTCGGGTGCCCTGGTGCTGACCACCGGCAACAAGAGTGAGGTCGCGGTCGGGTACTGCACGCTCTACGGGGATATGGTCGGCGGACTTGCCGTGATCAACGACGTGCCGAAGACTCTGGTGTATCGGCTCTCTCGCTACGTGAATCGCTCGTCGGAGCGCATTCCCCTGGCGAGCATCACGAAGCCTCCGTCCGCCGAGCTCCGACCGAACCAGCTCGATCAAGACTCACTGCCCGAGTACGACGTCTTGGACCGCATCCTGGAGCTCAGCGTGGAGCAGGGTAAGAGCCGCGAACAGATCTTGGCGCAGGGGCTCGATGCTGACAGCGTCGACCGCGTGCTGTGGCTCTTGCGCACCAACGAATACAAGCGCCGCCAAGCGGCCCCCGGCTTGATCATCACGCGCAAAGCCTTTGGGATGGGGCGTCGCATGCCGATCGCTCAAGGCTTCAAAGAGTAGCGATCGCTGGCGCTGGTGCACGCCCTGGGATAAGCCATACCGGTGATTCGGACTGCATTTCGCTCCCTCGCCTGGCTCTGCCTGACCACGGGCGTGCTCAGCACTGCTTGCAACGAAGACAAGGCGTCGGGCTCAGTCGCCAGCGCCAAGGCAAGCGCGGTGGCGCCGAGCGCTACCGCCGTCCCGCTGACTCAGTCTCGAGGCAACGAGCTGACGGGCTTTGAAGTTGCCCCAGGGAAATTCGCGATACCCGTTGGGCCGCGCCTGATCCTCGAACCGGGCAAGGGTGCGGGGCCCGTGCGCTTTGGCGCTACGGTGGAGACGATAGAACGTCAGATGGGATTCAAGTGCCAGGACCTGTCGGCGACCTTCTGCGGGATGACCACCGCTGCCATCGATTTCTTGTTGAAGGACGGTAAGGTCAACGAGATCCACGTGCATCGCATCCAGCGCCCTTCCTCACCCGCCCGTGATGGTGCTCGACGCGTCTACGGTGTGTTCAACGGGCGGTTGATCAAAGACATCAGCATGGGCCAGTTCCGCGGACTGGTGGACGAGGCGCTTGGCAAGCCGTTGCGCGTTGACAAGATCACCGAGGAGAACGCATTCGGCACCTACGAGATCGCGCACTACGCGGGAGTTAGCCTCGAGTTCGATCACCTCAAGAACAACAACAACGTGCTTGGCGGCGTGATTCTGCGGCCCTTCGACGCACCGTTGCCCCCCGTGGCCACCAAGCCGCTCTCCGTTCCACCCGAGATCCCAGCATCAGCCAATCTCGCGGCGTCAGCCGCGCCTGCGAAGCCGGCCCCTCCGCCGTCGAATCGCCCCGCGCCGCGATAACCGCGCGGATCCCCTGAGCGATATTCAGCTTTTCTTGGGGGAGAGGGAAGAACCGCAGGCCCACGAACGTCGGCGTTCAAATTACTGCACAACTCGACCATCGCTCCCGCCGACATGCGCGACGTGTCGACGCCGCCGTCTCGTCATCGTGCACCCAACTCGCGGGACACCACCCTGTCAGGCTCCGACAGCGTGTTCGAGCAGCGGACTGAGCCCGTCTTGCCCGCGCGCTCCCTAGCGGGCAGCCGTGCGGATCTCGTTGACTGTGACGCGCCTACGCCCGCTCGCCCCCCGCTCGTGCCTCTTGAGGCTCAAGGGAGGCCCCGCTTGTTGCCTCCCTACGAGGACGACACGCTGGAGCAACCTGCGCTGAGCTTCCCGGCGCCGCTGAGCTTTCCGGCGCCGCTGAGCTTTCCGGCGCCGCTGCCCCAGGTTCCGAAGGACAGCGGTCCGCCGAGCACCGAGCGGATGCTCGGCGGACCGCCGCCGAGCACCCGTCGCGAGACCGCTGGGCCTCCCCCACTTCCGACACGGCGACCCGTGCGATCGAGTGAACGACCAAATCCCCCGCGGCGACCGAAGAACGCCGCTGGCGGCGCGACGACATTGGCCCTCGGCAGTCCACCTGAGACTCGCACTGGGAGCTCAGGCGGTCCCCCAGCGCTGACTAGCGCGCCGCGTGCTTCGTCGACGGCGAGGCTTCCTGCGCAAGTCCGCCCTGTCGTCACCGAGCCGCCGGCTGCTTCCCGGCGCTCAAGTGATCCTGGCGTGGACGAGGGGATTGAGCCGCCGCCACCGGCGCAGCGCCGGCCGCCTGCAGAGCTGAGCCGACGGATCATCTTGTTCGCCGGTGGTGCAGCGCCAAAAAAATCCACGAGGAAAAATTTCTCAGGAATGCGGCAGGGAAACCTGGGTTGGATGGTGTTTGGGATCGCAAGCTTCACCTTCGCGTGCCTGACTCTTGCGGCGCTTGCCGGAGCGCTCGTAGGTGGCCGTTTAGCAGAGAAACGTCTGCCTCCCTCGGCCATCCCAAGTGCAGCGCCCATCGCCCTCGAAGCGCGCATCGAGAGCTGCGTTGGCTGCACACAACCCGCTTCCGCGTCATCAGCCATGGCGCCCGCCTCGGCGTCGGCGCACGCAGAGGCGAGACCTGCAGGGAACCGACGTGCGATGGCGCCGGCGCAGCCGAGCCAGGTTCCGGAACCCACTGAGACACTTCCTCCGATTGAAGTGCCTCGCGGGTTGCCCGAAGCAGGGTTGTAATCGTCGGCCGCCCCCAGACGCGTCATAGCCGCGCGAATCATTCCGCGCGGCTATGTTGCTTGTGCTCTTGCCAGGCCTCAGTCGCGGCGGCGACGTCGCAGGCCCAAGCCGAGCATACCGAGCAGCATGAGGCCGCCCACCGTCCCCGAGCCGTGGCCCGAGTTCGCGACGGACAACGTACAGGTTGCGCTGGTGGACGAGCCCTTGTCGTTGCTCGAACCACCAGTAGTGGAGTTCGTGCCGCCCTGGCTCGTGGCACCGGAGCCGCCTGCGCCGCTCCCAGCTGCGCCGCTCCCAGCTGCGCCGCTGCCTGCGCTGCCGCCCACACCGCCGCCAGCGCTGCCGCCGCTGCCTGCACTGCCCGCACTGCCACCTGAGCCGCCGTTGCCCGCGCTGCCAGCGCTGCCGCCACTCCCGGCGCTGCCGCCGGTTCCTCCGTTACCACCCGAGCTGATGTTGCACTCCGTGGCGCAACTCGTTGCAAGGCAGCTGTCCCACGCGTTGAGCGCCGCGTTGTTTGCGCAAGTCGTGGCGTCCGCGTTGGGATCGGTCACGCAGGTCGTGCACTCCGAGTCGTCTGCGCAGTCGGCACCTTCCTGGCAGCAGTTGGCCTCGTGGCAGCTGGTACAGGTGTCGTCCTGGAACTGGAAGCCACAGGCAGGGCCAGCGCATTCCTGCGCGCACTCGGTGGCGCAGGTGGTGCAAGTGCAGTCGATGATCGCGTTGTATAGCGCGATGCCGCCTGGGTTGTTGTTGGCGCACGTCTGGTAGCAAGCGCTGTCGCTGCACCCGTTGAAGCAGGTGACCAGGTCGTAGCACGCGCTGTCGTTGATGCAGGCGTCGATAGCGCTAGAGCAAGCACCGGACTGAGCAACTTGCTGACAGACGTCACACGTCTGGGCGACCTGCTCGTTGATGAAGTTCGTGATGAAGCTCTCGTGGTAGCTGACGCGAACGCTGAAGCCCGTCCCGGAGCAAGTCACGCCGTTGCCATTACTCACCGAGGAGTGCACCGCGATGACCTGCTGGGTACCGCTGGCGGGAGAGAGAACCGGCCCGCCGCTGTCACCGGAGCAAATCCCGCCGCCGTTCAGGCTGTACTGGATGATGGCCGTGTTTACGCCGTTCAGGTTCTTCGTGATGTTGTAGCGGCGCGTGTTGTTGCTGCCGTCGCCGATGATGCCATAGCCGACGCTCTGCACGCCCATTCCGTTGGTCACGGAGGTGTTGAAGCCGATGTCCAGTGTCGGCGTCGAAGCATCGACGCCAGCGATACGGATCATGCCGACGTCGTTCTGGGTGTTGCCGCCGCCGTACGCTGGGTGCTGCTGATAGCTGAGTACGCCGTAGACCTTGCTGGGACTGGCGTAGTTGTCACCCTGGCGCACCTCAACGGGCGGGTGCGCCGAATCAACGCAATGGGCGGCGGTCAGCACGTAGCCAATGCCGCGAGCCACGTCCTTGGCGACGATCGTGCCACTGCAGGCCGAGTCCTGAGAGAGTATGCTGACGACCGCCTGGTGTGTGGTGTCCAGGTTGCCGTTGATGATCTCGGAGTCCTGAGTTCCCGTGTGAGAACTACCTCCGTCCGCAGACGAGCAAGCGACGCTTCCAAGCAACAACAGAGCGCAAGAACTGAGAGCCAACAGTCGCACAGGGGACCTCCAGGGGGATTCGAGCCAAGTAGGGCGCTGAACCATCGCTTCGTGGTGGCTCAGGTCGGAGCCTTCACTGGCGCGTGTCATACGCCGATCGGCGCTGGGATGTTCCCTCGACACGCTGCGTTGAAAATCAGCAGTTTCGAGCGGTTGGATGAGGGAGCACCGCCAAGCGTTCATGCATCGTACGCCCCAGCTTAGGGACGCGCACCCTTTCCCCAGGACCGGCACGTAGAAGTCGACGGCTGACGGGGGAAGTTTCTCGTGCCGCCGAAATCGCCCCTGGGGCCGTTGTATCAAGCTGTCTCGCGCCGGGTGCAGCCGTCTCTAGTTGGGACGCGCCTCGGAGATTCCCATATGGAAAAGAGGCCTGGTGCGAGCTTTGACTACTCGCGGCGTCGACGGTCTCGCAGCAAGAGCTTCTGTATCGAGCGCTGTCCCTCTGCCGTCTCCACGAGCGTCCAGCTATCGTGTTCGAGTCGTGCCTCGGTGAGGTCGAGCAGCAAGGACGCGGCGCGCTCGGCGGTGATCAGCTCGGCGCTGCGGCCTGGCAGCTCGACCACGGCGCGCCGCGCGCGCAGTCCCTCGAGCGTCTTGAGCACCTTCTCGAGCACCAGTCGATACACCCGCTCGTCGAACTCGTCAGCGGCGCCAACTCCGAAGAACACCAGTTTGTCGAACGGGAGCTTGGGCTTCCCCGGGATCAGCAGCACGTCTCCCAGCTCGCCGTCCGCGAAACCTGACGAGATCAGCTTGGATATCCGTCCGGAAAGTCGCCAGTCGATGAGACCCGCCACACCTTGAGGCGGTCGCTCACCCTTGACCAGGCCAGCCACCAGCACCTCCGTGCCAGAGAGATCCAGACGGCGCAGGTTGGGAGCGACGAAACGCAGGTCCACGAAGCCTCGGCTCAGCTCTCGCCGGTGGGTTCGTCTCGGCGACCCAAGTCACTGGCGATGCGGTCGAGCACGCCGTTGACGAAGGCGCCGCTGTCGCTGGTGCCGTAGCGCTTTGCGAGCTCCACTGCTTCATCGATGATCACCGCACGCGGCGTGTGAGGCATGTGGATCAACTCCCAGGCGCTCAGGCGCAGCACGTTGCGATCCACCCGCGCCATGCGCTCAAGGCGCCAGTTGGTGCTGGCTTGGCGGATGGCCTCGTCGGTTGCCTCGAGATCCTTGGCGACGCCGCGCAAGAGCTCGTCCGCGTACTCGCGTCCTTCAGCATCGCCGGGCAGCTCACGCCAGAATCGGTGGGTCACCGTGTCTGCTGGTTCTCCGCTCATCTCGAGCGCGAACAGCATTTGCAGCGCGGCTTCGCGCCCGCTCGTCCTCGCGCCCATCTCACAGCCCTGCAGCGGATAGCGCGTCGTTCAGACTCACCATCTCGATGGCTGCGAGCGCTGCCTCGGCGCCCTTGTTGCCAGCCTTGGTGCCGGCTCGCTCGATGGCCTGCTCGATGCTGTCCGTGGTCAGGACACCAAACGCGATCGGAATGTCGCTCGCCAGGGACGCCTGAGCGACGCCTTTGCTGACCTCGCCCGCGACGTAGTCGAAATGGGGCGTTCCCCCGCGGATCACAGCGCCCACGGCGATGACGGCGTCGACCTTCTTGCCCTTGGCGATGCGCTTGCACGCGAGTGGGATCTCCCAAGCGCCGGGTACCTTCACCACGCTGATCTTCCCGGCGTCCGCGCCGTGGCGCACCAGCGTGTCGATGGCGCCTTGCACCAGCTGCTCGGTGATGAAGCTATTGAAACGCCCTGCGACGATGGCAAAGCGCGCGCTCGAGGCGACTTGCAGCTGGCCCTCGACGTGGGTGGGCGTGCTGGCAGTGCTAGGAGCTGTCTTGGAACGGGAGGCCATGGGGGTCACCTTCTGGGTTGTGAAGCGGAGCTCAGGGCTCGCTGTGCATGGATAGCAGCGGAACGCGCTCGGTGATATCCAAGCCGTAGCCGCTGATGCCGGCGATCTTGCGCGGGCTATTGGTCAACAAACGGATCTGGCGTAGCCCGAGCTCGCGCAGCACCTGAGCGCCCAGGCCGTACTCTCGCAAGATGCCGCGGGGAGCGTCTTCTTTGAGGGCATCGGTCGCAAACGGCGAGCTCTGGCGTTGCAGCGTTCGACGCAGGGCGCGCAGCTCGTCGCGCATGCGGCTCTTTGGCGGCAAGTAGACCACCACGCCGAGCCCGGCGTCTTCGATCGCGGCGATCGCCTCCTCGAGGTTCTTGCCGCCATCGCTCTGGGTGGAGACGAAGGTGTCGGCGAGCACCGCGCCCGAGTGCATGCGACACAGCACGGGCTCCTTGGCTTCCGACGGATCGCCCTTGACCAGCGCGAGGAGTTCTCGCCCCTCGACGCTCGCTTCGTAGACAATCACTCGCCACTGACTCGAGGTTTGGTCGAGGGTCACGCTCAGCTCGTCGACGCGCCGGATCAAACGCTCCGTCTGCAGGCGATAGCTGATCAGATCAGCGATCGAGAGCAAGCTCAGTCCGTGGGTTTGGGCGAACGCTTCAAGCTCCCCAACGGAGGCCAGATTGCCGTCCTCTCCCAGGATGTCGCACAGCACCCCGGCGGGCACTCTACCCGCGAGGCGCGCCAGATCGACAGCGGCTTCGGTCTTCCCGCTGCGCAGCAGCACCCCGCCTGGGCGCGCGCGCAGAGGGAACACATGTCCCGGAGTGACCACATCTCCGGCTTCTGCTTCCGGGTTGATGGCAGCCAAGACGGTGCGCGCTCGATCTGCCGCGCTTATCCCCGTGGTAACGCCAATGGCGGCTTCGATGCTGACCGTGAAGGCCCCCGGAGAATCGTCGATCTTCGGGCGCTGCATCATCGGGAGCTCGAGGCGCGCGATCTGCTCCGGAGTCATTGCGAGGCAGACCAGGCCGCGGCCATGGGTCGCCATGAAGTTGATGTCGTCGGGCGTGGTCTGATCGGCGGCTTGGAGTAGCGCGCCGGCGGTGCCGTGAGCCTGTTCGTCGACCAAGATGACTTGCTTGCCAGCGCGTAGGGCCTCGATGGCCTTGCCGGTGCGCTCGAGCGTCGCGCGTTGTTCGCGTAGGCTTGCAGGGGAGGGGGAGTCAGGGGCCACGGTATATCCTTGGGGAAATTTACTGGTGAAGGCTCAGAGCTTCAGCCCTGCGCGCTCCAGGGTCTGAAGCAGACTCGTTTCGTCCTTGCCGGGGGCTCGAACGTCAGCGCTCTGAGCCATGGCGGCGCTAGACTCGAGGTAGCGCACGACGTAGCGAGCCAACAGGTCCACCTCCAGGTTCACTTCGCTGCCGGGCGATAGCTTTCCCAGGGTGGTGACGCTCAAGGTATGCGGAATCAGCATTACCTCGAATCCGTGGGGATTCGAATCGGGGACCAATCGATTGACGGTGAGCGATACGCCGTCCAGGGTCACGGAGCCCTTGGCGGCGATCAGGGGCATCAGCGCGGCGGGTGCAGAGAACACGTGGGCAATCGACTCCCCCGCAGCGGTCTTGCTCTCGAGTTTTGCCAGGCCATCTACGTGACCACTCACCAGGTGCCCGCCGAGGCGGCCGCCCAGCTGCAGGCTGCGCTCGAGGTTGACGCTGCCTCCGAGTTGGACGTTGCCGAGGCTCGTCTTGTCGACGGTTTCCTGGCTGACGTCGGCAGCGAAGCCGCCCGGTGCGCCGCCTTTGGGCGATTGGAAGTGCGTGACCGTGAGGCACGCACCCGACACCGCGATCGACTCACCCTCTTCGTAGCTGGCGAAGGGAGCTTCGATCCACAGCTCGAAGCCTGGACCACGGCGCTCACGACGCTTCAGGCTGCCAACGGCTTCGACGAGGCCCGTAAACATGGGCGGCGGGCATAGCACTTCATGCCAAGCTGGGCAGATGGAACCGCGCTCACTCGAGCCGGTAGCGATGCTGGTTTGAGCTGCGGAGCGCTGGACCTCCCCCCAAAAAGCCCTGGTTGATTTCTTGGGGGTGAGGACAACTGTTGAAAAACATTAACAAATATACGTCCATGCTGGCGCTTGCGGGCGGCCCTGAAAGTCGCCACGATGGGCGGGTGATGCACGGGCTTCGGCGGTTGTTTCGCGTCGTACTGCCAGTTGGTGGTGCGCTGCTTGGCGCTGGGGCGCTGAGCGGGTGTGGTGCGTCGTTCGAGTCGATCTACGAGAGCGAGGTGCGCTTCGAGCATTGCTACCGGCTCGACCTCGAGCCGCGGTCTGCGCCGACCCATCGCCTGTTCTGCTGGCAGGAGTGGCTCGAGACCTACGCCGTGGATCAATCTCGCGACCGCCTGGAATATGCGGAGCGTCGCGTGCTCGCCCTGCGAAACGGTGATATCAGCCGCCCCACGCTGCTGATCGGCGGAACCCCCACTCGTAGCGGTGCTTTCGAGCTCCCCGCCGACACGACGGTTGCTCCGCCTTCAGTCGTGCCCGCTGGCACCGCCAGCCAGCCAGTCGATGCCCCCCAAACCTGTCAAACCGCGTGCTCCGATGCGCTGAATGCGTGCCGCTCTTTGTGCGAAGGCGCCTGTGATCGTTGCGTCGAGGAGTACCGAGACTGCAGCGAGCGTTGTGTCAAACAGCCCGCTCCGGACGAGGAAGAAGCTCCCGAAAAGAAGTGAGTCCAATCGCCAGACTGCGCTGGACTAGCGAGCGCGTGAAGCGCCCCGCTCAACCCCCACTGCCCCGAGTACCCATTCGCCTACATTGCCTGACTCATTCGCCCAAGAATACGGCGTTTTGTTGCCGCTTTCGTGGCGTGGCTGTACCGGATTAGAGACCCCCAATGAACGTTGAACACCCCCTCCTCGGTTCGATGAGCTCCGCCTTGGCCACTCCGCTCCCGCGAGTGCTGCGCCCGAAGCGCGCCCTCCCGGCGGACAGTGTGCGCCCAACGCGCGCGGAGGTGAACCTGGCGAACTTGCGCCACAACCTGCGAGTCGTGCAGCGCCACGCGGGCAGTTCACAAGTCTGGGCGGTGCTGAAGGCAGATGGCTATGGCCACGGTGCAAAGGCGATCGCACGCACCTTGGAGCGCGCAGGCGTCAAAGGCATCTGCGTCGCGTTGCTCGAAGAAGGCGTGGAGCTCCGCGAAGCCGGCATCAAGCTGCCGATTCTGGTGATGGGCGGCTACTACGGTCGCGCCTATGGCGAACTCTTGCGGCACGACCTGATCCCGGTGGTCAGCGATCTTGATCAGGCCGAGGCACTGGCTGAAGAGGTGCGCTTCACTGGCAGCGAAGCGGCGCGCGTGCATTTGAAGGTAGATACCGGGATGGCGCGCCTGGGTGCGCTTCCGAAAGACGTGCGGAAAATCGCCGAAGTGTTGAGCCTGCGTCCAGAGCTCAAGCTGCACGGCTTGATGACCCACTTCGCCTGCGCTGACTCCGGCGACCCGGAATCCATCGCCGCTCAGCTCGAGCTGTTCGAAGCTGCCAGCAAAGAACTCGCCAGCTTGGGCCTGGTGCCTGAAGTTCGCCATGCGGCGAACAGCGCGGCGCTCTTGTCTCACTCTCCAAGTTGCCTCGATATCGTACGTCCGGGTATCGCGCTGTTCGGCGTTGCGCCGGGGCAAGTGGCTTGCCCGGAGCTGCGACCGGTGATGTCGGTCAAGAGCGAGCTGATCAGTGTTCGTGAGATTTCCGCGGGGCAAGGTGTCGGCTACGGTTGGACCTGGAAGGCCCAGCGTACGACGCGCATCGCGACCGTCCCTATGGGCTACGCGGACGGGCTGAGCCGCGGGCTCTCCAACAAGGGTCATGTGCTGGTGCGCGGTAAGCGTGCACCCGTGGTCGGGGTGGTCAGCATGGATATGACCATGATCGACGTGACCGACATCGAGGGCGTCGAGCTCGGTGATGAAGCCGTGTTGATGGGTCCGCAGAAAGGCATCCTTGGTGAGGATTGCATTTCCGCAGCGGAAATTGCTCAGCACCTTGGTACCATCCCTTGGGAGGTGCTGACCGCAGTCTCCCGTCGCGTGCCCCGCTTCTACCGCGAGCCCTGAGCGTCCCGCTACGCGCTCTCTGCTGAACGAGCCAGCGGTACCTGCGCCGAGACCCAGCGGTACCTGCGCCGAGACCAGCGACCTGGGTCAACTACCCTCGGCCTCTTGGGTAACACCAGAGCACGCAAAAAGCTGGGGCCTGGTCGAAATCCAGGTTGGCGTCTCTCGCGAGCCGTTATCCTGGTGTGATGTTGGGGGAGTCTACCAAGGGCTTGGGGAACCAGGGGGCAGCGCAACCACAGGGCAAGGGCGATTCACTCCCTGACTTGCCGAGAGTTGCCTCGGGGAAACATTCGACCTGGAGCGGTGCGCTTCTCGCGCTGGCGCTCTTGAGCGTGGCGCTCTTGGCCTGCAAGAACAAGAAGGCGGGTGGCGGCTGTACCAGCGACGCGGAGTGCACTCCTGGTCAGAACTGCGTGAGCGGCGGCTGCGTGACGCCCGCCGCGCCCGTCTTGCCCCCAGAGCCGACCCCAGCGACCACCGCCTCCGCCAAGCCTGAGGAGACCAAGCAGTGCGCCCTCATCGCCATCAGTATCTCTGGCCCCGCCGGCTCGGCCTCCATCGGTCGTGAGTGTGACGTGGAGGTCATCGATGACGGGGAGACGCTGAAGAGCGACTGCTCGATGGCGAGCTTCTTTACTCCCAAGGGAGGTGGTGCCGCGCGGCAATTGAAGGGGGGCCGCTTCAGCTTCGACCTCAAGCGGCGCAGCGAAGAAGACGGCAAGATCAAATACGGCGGCACTGCGTCGGAGAGCGGCGTGACTCGCACTGTGTTCCTGACGTTCACCAAGAAATACGACTTCGCCAACGGTCAGCTGAACGCGGGCGCCAATCGCTACACCCTGACGTTCCGTCCTTGCAAGAAGAAGTAGCCGGCGAGTAGCTGACCCCGTTCGGTGTCTGTGTGCATATCCACGGGGATACGGCTGCCGAGATGGCTCACGCTGTAGGGCCTCGCCGCGTTGGCTTGCGGTCCGAACGCAGCCTGCGGCCTGCGCCTCACCGCAGTGTCGCGGTGGGCCAGCAGACCTAGGCCTTGGGTCGCGGTGGTGCTTGCTACTTTGGGTCGATGGAACCACCTTGATGGATCACGCCGATAATTTCAGCGTGGTAATGTAAGAAAGACGATAGCCGTGCTGCAAGCGGCCATCTTCGCAGGTACTCTAGTAGGTATGCTGGAGAAGACTGTCGGGGTGGGTTGCGGAAAGAATGCAAGACGTGCTGGCATGCTGGAGCGAGCCGCACGTTTCCTTGGGGCGACGGCGCTGCTTGCGGGCGTGCTGTCGCCTCTCCTCGCGTGCAAGCAAAAGCAGGAAGGCGCCTGCGCGGCGGCAACCGACTGCCCCGTAGGGCAGGTTTGCACGAACGGCGCCTGCGTGGTGGCCGCGGCGCCGGAGCCGGCACCTGCCCCTGCGCCCGCTCCCAAGGCGGAGCCCAAGGTGCCCGAGAAGACTTGCGCTCTCGTGGCGATCAGCGGAGAGGACAGGATCCAGACCGTTAGTGCCGCGAGGAAGTGCGACATCGAGATCTCCGACGGCGGAGACACGCTCAAGTCGACGTGTTCTCTCCTGCTGCACGCGACGGACAAGCGCACGGGCAAGTCCAAGTCTCATGGTGGGGGCACGGTGATCATCAACCTCGAGAAGTCAGCTCAAGACGGCAAGCTGACGACCTACAAGGGCACGTCGCGCCCGGTCAAAGGCGGCGCGTCCAGCTCCGTTTTGCTCAAGTTCAGCAAGCTCTATGACACGGCGAACGGGCAGATCAGCAAGGGCGGTTCTCCGATGACTTTCACGTTCAGACCCTGCAAGTAGCAGGTGAAGCACACAGCGGCGCTACTGGTCCCCGGTCGTCGCGATGCAGTTGGACAGCGTCGACCTTGTGCAGGTCGCTGCCCGGGCCCACCCCAGTTCCCGGTGGGAGGCTCCCCGCTGGGCAACTGTCAGTCGTCCATACTTCTTCGATGGACGGGACGCTGCTTCCTGCTCCCGTGCCGCCGCTCCCGCCCGTGTTGGTACCCGCACTACCTCCGGTGCCAGCGCCGCCTGAACTGGTGCCGCCTGCAGCGTTGGCGCCGCTCCCTCCGGCTCCAGCTGTCTGACTTCCTCCGCCAGCGCCGCCAGCAGAGGCGCCGCCGTTCGCGCCTGAACTCGAGTCGCTTCCGCACGCCACCAGCAGCGGAACAGTCGCCAGGCACGCGCCTGCAAGGATGCTCAGTGCCGGGTGGCGTGTGACCCGTGTGAGAACCAGGGTGCGACGTGCGCGGCTTTCGCTGTGAGGCTTTGGCATCGACTCTCGAGCGTACGCGCTGGAGTGTGTTCCTAACTCCAAATGTTTCTTATTCGAGCGCGAAACATCGGGACCGTCGGAAACGCCGCGAAGCGCGGAAACAACAGCTCTCCTGACCAACCAATCCTTACCTTTCAGCGGCTTCGTCACTCGAGCGCTCGGTTCGGCCGCCCTTGAAGCACCCGGCGCTGCGACAACGCTGTGAGCGGAAGCCGCGGGGCGGTATGCTTCAAGGTCATGTTGGGGGGATCTGCGGAAATGGGCCGTCAATCGCACACGCGCAAGAGTCCGTTGTTGGGTACCACGCAGCAGAGCCCGCTGCGTCGCAGTGCCAGATTGCTCGGCGCAGTGTCACTCCTCGCCGCCGTGCTCGTGCCCCTGCTTGCATGCAAGCAGAAGGACGGTGCGTGCAGCGTCGCGACCGATTGTCCAGTGGGCCAGGCCTGCGTGAGCGGCGCGTGCGTCGCTGCGGCAGCGCCGGAGCCCACGGTTACGGAAGCGCCGAAGCCCGTGGAGACGGCGCCGCCCGTGCCGAGCAAGACTTGCGCGTTGATTGCGCTGAGCGGTGTCTCGAGTCGCGGCTACCTCAGTGCCGCGCGGGAATGCGACGTTGACATCGAAGACGACGGAGACACCCTGAAGTCGAGCTGCGCCCTCGCGATGTTCGTCACTCCAAAGGGAGGCAGGCCCATCTCCCAAGGCGGTGGGCGCATGACGTTCAAGCTCGAAAAGAAGTCATCCGACGGTGACGTGACCGTGTACAAGGGCACGGGTACCGACAGCTCTTCATTCCCCGTCATGCTCAAGTTCAGCAAGCTCTATGACACGGCGAACGGGCAGATCAGCATCAGCGGCAAGGCCATCACCCTGACCTTTCGTCCCTGCAAGAAGAAGGACTAGCGTGCTCTTCAACCCGCCGCCGCCTCTCGCGGCGCTCTGTCTGGCGAGCTAGTCCGCGCACTGCGTCTTGGAGAAGGTGTTGAGCTCGCGCCATAGCACGTGAGCGATCCGGCTCCCCATGAAGGCCGCGCCACTCTCGGTGAAGTGGTAGAGGTCACCACCAGCCAGGCCGTGGCGGTAGAAAGTTGCCATTGAGGCGTCCCCGCCCATTGCCTCGCGGAAATCCCAGAACGCGACCTGGTTCTCCTCTGCGGCGACCTTCAGTTGCTCGCTGACCTTGACGATTGACGGCTTGGAGTGTTTGGCGCCCTTGTTTTTCACCTGATCCGGCGGGCTCATCACCAAGAAGGCGACGTTTGGGTTGGCCTTGCGGTGGAGCGCGATGATCTCGCCCAGCGCCCTTGCGTTGTCCCCGGCGCGAAAGAGATTGGTACCTAGCAGGAACATCACGAGGTCGTAGCTTCGGTGATGGAGCATCTCTTCTGTCGTCTTCGGCTCGAGCTCCGCAAGGGCGTAATAACCCACGCCACCGATCCCCAAGCTGTCCACGACGACGCCCTCGTCGCGTTCCATCACCACGCCGAAGAGGCGGATCTCCCGCTTGCTCTTGGCCACGACTTGCAGCTTGTGAGCGGCGTCGGGCAGCGCGATCTCGGCGTAGCCCGTCGCCGGGCCTTCGCCCTGAGTGCTGACTACCTTCTGCTCCTTGCCATCGGACATCAGCGCAAAGTCGCCGCCCTTGCTTGCTAGGAGGTAGTAAGCCCCAAAGCGCGTGATCGTCTTACCAACCGGGGAGTCACCAGTTGCTGTCGCAAACTTGCCCATGGCGCCCGGCGATCGAGTCGCCGCAGCAATCCCTGCGGAACCATAGAGCCGACGTTTGTCGCGGAGTGTCGTCGGACAGTAGAACCGCCACTCGCCCACCCAGTCGTGGTGCACGTCGATGTGTTGGTACCAACGCCAAGGTTTTCCTACCGCCACGTAGCCATGCCCGCCGTCTCCGTGCTGGAGCTGCAGGATGCGGCGCAGCTCGCCGCTCAGGAAGTCGAGGGTCAGGTTGCTGTCGCCGTAGAACGCGATGCGCAAAGGGCGTCCAAGCTCGCCCTTCTGCATCTTAATTGCCTGACGGAAAAAGCCCTGAAGTCGTTCAGGATGCTCGATCGCCGGCAGCGGTGGGTTCACCGCTGCGGTGCGGGGCTCCGGGACGTCGAAGCTGAGCGGCGAGCAGCTCTTGCCTTCCGGCGCCGTCGCCAGGGCTGAGGGCTCAGCGTCGCTCTTGTCAGTCGTGTTGTGCTGAGTGGTCTCGACGGGGTCTACGGGCTCCACGGTAGACCGGGGCGTACCGCCGCCGCAGCCCGAGCAAAGCAAGATCAGGGCGAAGCCGAGGCGAGATACGGTGTCAACGTAGGCCACGGCGCCATGGTAGTGCACGGCGCCGCTGACTGAGCAAGTCTCAGGCCCGCTTGCGTGCTGGGAGGGCCGGTACCGGTCCTCGTGCGCCCGTCCGTGGCGCCTCGCTGAAGCTCACGTCGATGACTTGCTTGCCGCTCGCACGGCTCGAGGGTCGCGCGCTTGGGCGACCCGCCGGGCCACTCGGGCGTTGAGGCGCTGCTTGGCTCGGCCGTGGATCCGGATGCAAGCTACCGCGTCGCTCTTCGCCCCGTGGCTGCTCGACTTCCCTCGGACATATTTCCGCGCGGTTCCTTCCGCCGTTCTTCGCGCGGTACAACGCGGCGTCGGCTCGGTCGATCCAGGTCGCTGGTGTGTCACCGCGCTGGAGCCAAGCAAGTCCAACGGACACCGTGGGACGAATGGGGCTCGAGCTGGCGGGGATCGCTACTTGACGTACCGCCTCCAGTACTCGCGTCGTCAGCCGCTCGGCGCCGGCCTCATCGCAGTCCAGCACCAGAATGGAGAACTCCTCCCCCCCATACCTGGCGACGAAATCCTCTTTGCGCAGGAAGCAGCGCTGCAAGGTGTTGGCGACCTCGCGTAGCGTGTTGTCGCCCATCACGTGGCCGTGGTTGTCATTGATCGCTTTGAAGTGATCGATGTCCACCATCATCACGCACGGTGGCTTCCCGAGCAGCATTCCAAGGTCCACCATGCGCTCGAGCTGCGCGTCGAGCGCCGCGCGGTTGTATAGCTTCGTGAGTGGATCTCGCGCGGCGGATTCCCGCGCGGAAGAGAGCTCGTTTTGCAGCTTTCTCAGCTGCTCGCTCAAGATTTGCACGTGTTGCTCATGACGAGCCTCTCGACGCTCGAGGGCGCGGCTTGTCAGTTCCACCATGCGCGCCGCCTGTTCTCGTAGCTGCTCGACATCGTTGCTCTCCGCTGCTTGGGAGAGCCTCGCGCACTGCACGCGCAGCCCGCTGTCGTCGTCTTGATCCTCGGTCATTCCTCGAGTCACGCAGCGGGCGAAGCTCTGCACCGCCTCCCGGAGGTCGCCGACGGCGCGGCGCACGTAGTCCGACTCTTCCCGGCGATGCTCCGTGACGAAGCGGCGCAACCCGCCCCAGTCGCGCCCCTTCTCCTCGCCTCGACCCCCGATCAACACGCGACTCGACCAGTCTTCGAACAGCTCCCGCACGTCGCGTGCTTCGAGGCGGTCGGTGTCGAATGCGTGTTCCCCGAACACGCGCAACACCAGACCCAAGCTATCCAGCGCTTCGTCCCCGTTCTCGCGCTTTGATCGGGTGCCTCCCGCTTGAGCCGGGGGATCCTTTTTCCAAAACATGCGTCGCCTCCGCTGGAGGGAACGGCACCCCTGCGTGGTTCTGGAGCGTTTGCACACAACTCGCGTGAGGATTGTGAGCTCGAGCAACCCAGAAGCAGGCGATAGTCAGGGGATGGCGCTGGCAGATCGACGTTGCGACGCATGCCACGGGGGGATCCCACCCCTCGCGGAAGACCGTGTTGCCGAGCTACTTCCCGAGCTCGACGGTTGGGCCCTCGGCGAGACTGGGAAGAGCATCCACAAGTGGTTCGTCTTCAAGAACTTCCACCAGACCATGGCCTTCGTGAATGCCGTGGCGTGGATCGCCCATCTGGAGGATCACCATCCGGACTTGCTGGTCCGCTATTCTCGCTGCGAAGTGACGTACTTCACCCACGCGATTTCGGGCCTGAGCGAAAACGACTTCATCTGCGCGGCGAAGATTGACCGCCTGTTCAGCGATGACTCCGCTGGAGTGAAGAGCGGGGGAAGATGGTGAGCGGACTCATGGATCGCATCAGTCAGACGCGCCGCCCAGCAGGAAAGCCACGTGGATATCAGCGTTGGCGGCATCTGCTGTTCGTCCACTGGCGAGTGCCTGTCTCCGAGTTGCGTCGCGTCGTGCCTGAGAGTCTGGAAATTGACACCTTCGAGGGTGACGCGTTCGTTGGTTTGGTACCCTTCGAAATGCAGGGCGTGCGCCCCGCCTGGGCGCCCGAGGCGTTCGCCTTCAACTTCCTGGAGACCAACATGCGGACCTACGTCCACGTGGCTGGTCGTGACCCAGGGGTGTACTTCTTCTCCCTCGAAGCAGCGTCTCGAATTGCGGTTACGGCCGCGCGGGTTGGCTGGAGCCTGCCCTATCACTACGCGAACATGGCGATGGATGTCCGCGGATCAGAGGTCGACTACGAGACGACACGCACCTCGGATCCTGCCGCGAGGCTCAAGACTCACTATCGCATCACTCAGGAACTCGGCGCGTCTCAGCCCGACACGCTGGAGTTCTTCCTGTTCGAGCGCTACCTGCTGCACACGGAGCGAGGCGGGCAGGTGTGGACAGGGCAAGTACACCACACGCCGTATCCCGTGCACCTCGCGGAACTCGAAAGCTTCGAGGAGGGGCTCGTCCAAGCCGCCGGCCTATCGGAGCCGGGGTGCGCGCCGGAACTCAGCCACTACTCGCCTGGAGTCGACGTGGAGATCTTCGACTTGGCCCCCAGACGCAGCTAACCCCCAAACCCAGAATATCCGAGCGGATATCACGTTGGATCTACGTGATACGCGGCAAGGTCGTCCGGATCGGGGGGTGAGGCGCAGCGCGGCCCGCGCTAACTAGCCACTAACCAAGCAGGTTCATTGCCATGTTTGGCAGCTGGTTGGCCTGACTCAAGACAGAGACACCCGCCTGGGTGAGCACCTGGTTGCGCGCCATCATCGACGTCTCTTCGGCGACGTCTACATCGCGGATACGTGAGTTGGCTGCGCTCATGTTGAGCCGCATCGTCGAGATCGCGCTCGTGGCTACTTCCAGGCGATTCATCGTCGCGCCGTAGTTGCTGCGCGCAGTGGACAGGCTCGTGAGGGTGGTGTCGATGCGACTCAGCATGTTCTGAGCGCTGCCAGCCGTCGCACCAGCCAACGTACTGGTCGCTGCGAGCAACGCGGTCAGCGCGAGGCCACCGAACGTCACCTGGAGTTGATCCGAGGCCGTGTTGTTCAAACCCACCTGGAACGTGATCGTGCTCGCGGTGGTGCCCACCAGCTGCTTGCCGTTGAACTTCGATGAGTCCTGGATGCGGCTCACCTCGGACTTCAGCGCCTGAAACTCGGTGTCCAGGTAGCTGCGGTCTTGCGCGGTGAGCGTGCCGTTTGCACCCTGCACCGCGAGCTCGCGCATGCGATGCATGATGTTGCTCATCTCGCCTACTGCAGCTTCCGCGGTCTGCACCATGCTGATGGCGTCGTTCGCGTTGCGTTCGGCTACCGTGAATGAGCGTACCTGACCGGTCAGGCTCTCGCTGATCGCCAGCCCTGAGGCGTCGTCAGCGGCAGAGTTGATGCGATAGCCGCTCGATAGGCGGTTGAAGCTCTTGGAGAGTGATTCGTGAGAGCGAGCTAGATTGCGTTGCGCTTCCATGGAAGCGACGTTGGTTCGTGTGACGAGCATGTGGATCTCCGAGGCGAGGGCCGCGCGCCGTCAGTGGGCGCATACGGAGCCTTTCCATGGTCCATGCCAACTCTGATCGGGCTCGGAAATATTAGCAAATTCAATCCTTTATGTGCGTGCCTTGGACGCCGCGGGCGAGCAATGAGTGTCCAACGCGTTGACGTTCGTCAGCTGGATGACGCACCAAAAG